>NZ_LIPU01000034.1:0-1400 GCF_001418245.1 Tepidiphilus thermophilus | reverse complement strand
AGGCGCTAAACGGAATTTACAGAAAGGATGGTACACAACCTGCAAGCTGACCGACAAGCTGCTGTTCAAGATGCCTGACGATTATGCCAGGCTGCGCAATTTACTGGAGCAGGTGGGTATCTGTGCGGTGCATTACCACCATACCTATAACCTCGATCCAGTGCTGCAAAACCTGTCCCGCGAGCTGCACGCGATAACGCTGTTGACAGCACACGATTACTTTTGGCTCAACGCGAATCCAACGCTGACTGATGTTGACGGCCGTTTTCCAGGGCAATACGTGGATGATCTGCAAAATCCGCTGTATCCGCTGCCGACAGGCGTCACGGCAGCGCAGTGGCGTGAAAAACTGCGGCCGCTGATCGAGCAGGCGGACTGCGTGATCTTCCCTAGCAATGCCACCAGAGCCCTGTTCGGCGAAATGTACCGGTTCAAGCATGAAGTCGTGGCACCGCATGTAGAGCCGTACCTGGACGTGCGGCAAGCGCCGCGCCCACTGGTCGTTAAGCAACACTATGTGGTTGGTGTACTGGGTGCACTTGGTCGTGAAAAGGGAGCGGACGTCCTCGAGAAGTTGGCAACAATGGCACTCAGCGAGCGCGCGCGCTTTTCCTTCAAGTTGATCGGCTACTCCTACCGGCAATTGAGCGCAGTAGAAACCACGGGCCCCTACAAGGTCGAGAATTTAATGGCACTAATCGAACAGCATGAGGTTGACCTCATCTTGTTCCCCGCCCAGTGGCCGGAAACCTATAGCTATACGCTGAGCCATGCACTGGCATCGGGCTTGCCGATCATTGCGCCAAACCTGGGCGCCTTTCCTGAGCGCCTATCGGGTCGCGCCTGCGCCACGCTGTTCGATCACATGGAACCGGTGTCCGAACTCTATCGTCGCATCGGTGATTTCATCGGCGCACTTGAATCCGGTACCGCCGTTTGCGCGCCAGTTTTCCCTGACGATAAATCGCAGCCAGGATTCTACGACCGCGATTACCTGCCCCTGCTGGAAAGTGCGCTCAAGCCGCCTCGATGCGGCAAACTGTCATTCGGATTCGACGAGTCACAGATTGTCAGCGGACCATTGAACAAGACTGGCTGGCGCCGTGCTGCGCTGCGCGGTTTGTGGTGGTTGAATACACATCCGACGCTGCGCTGGGTCAGTTCAGCGGTTCCGTACAATTTCAAACGCACAGTCAAGCGTTCGCTGAGCCGTAGCCCGATGCACGATAGCATCATCTAATCCTGACATGAGCCTGAATCCCCCCCCGATATCAGCCCTGCTGAAAATCGGGACCCCGTTCGAAACCCTCTGTGTCAGAATAGTTGTCGTCTCGATAGATCCTGAAACCAGAGGGCGACAAAGGAAGAACGAAGTGGCCAGATACGGACAGTCCTTCAAG
>NZ_LIPU01000033.1:0-1471 GCF_001418245.1 Tepidiphilus thermophilus | reverse complement strand
ACAACCGGTACACCAGAGGTGCGTCCACTCCGGTCCTCTCGTACTAGGAGCAGATCCCCTCAAACTTCCAGCGCCCACGGCAGATAGGGACCAAACTGTCTCACGACGTTTTAAACCCAGCTCACGTACCTCTTTAAATGGCGAACAGCCATACCCTTGGGACCGACTACAGCCCCAGGATGAGATGAGCCGACATCGAGGTGCCAAACACCGCCGTCGATGTGAACTCTTGGGCGGTATCAGCCTGTTATCCCCAGAGTACCTTTTATCCGTTGAGCGATGGCCCTTCCATACAGAACCACCGGATCACTAGGACCTGCTTTCGCACCTGTTCGGCTTGTGGGCCTCACAGTCAAGCACGCTTATGCCCTTGCACATACAGCACGATTTCCGACCGTGCCAAGCGTACCTTCGTGCTCCTCCGTTACCTTTTGGGAGGAGACCGCCCCAGTCAAACTGCCTGCCATGCACGGTCCCGGCACCGGATGTACGGTGCGCGGTTAGAACCTCGAGGTGACCAGGGTGGTATTTCAAGGGCGGCTCCACCGAAGCTGGCGCCTCGGCTTCTCAGCCTCCCACCTATCCTACACAGGCCACATCAAAGTCCAATGCAAAGCTGCAGTAAAGGTTCATGGGGTCTTTCCGTCTAGCCGCGGGGAGATTGCATCTTCACAACCATTTCAATTTCGCTGAGTCCCAGGAGGAGACAGTGGGGCCATCGTTACGCCATTCGTGCAGGTCGGAACTTACCCGACAAGGAATTTCGCTACCTTAGGACCGTTATAGTTACGGCCGCCGTTTACCGGGGCTTCGATCAGGAGCTTGCACCCCATCACTTAACCTTCCGGCACCGGGCAGGCGTCACACCCTATACGTCGACTTTCGTCTTGGCAGAGTGCTGTGTTTTTAATAAACAGTCGCAGCCCCCGATTCTCTGCGACCCCGTTGGGCTCGTCTGGCGTGCAGACTCACCTACTTGGGGCACACCTTCTCCCGAAGTTACGGTGTCAATTTGCCGAGTTCCTTCTCCTGGGTTCTCTCAAGCGCCTTGGTGCTTTGACACCAGCCCACCTGTGTCGGTTTGCGGTACGGTCATCGTGCAACTGAAGCTTAGGGGCTTTTCCTGGAAGCGGGGCCTCGGTGGCTTGGGCGGCCCGTGGGCTGCCCTCGTCATCACCTCTCACCTCTAGCGCGGCGGATTTGCCTACCGCGCCAGGCTACGGGCTTGAATCGGGACGTCCAACACCCGACCCACTTAGCCTTCTTCGTCCCCCCATCGCATTGCACGACGGTACGGGAATGTTGACCCGTTTCCCATCGACTACGCCTTTCGGCCTCGCCTTAGGGGCCGACTGACCCGACGCCGATGAACGTTGCGTCGGAAACCTTGGGCTTTCGGCGAACGGGCTTTTCACCCGTTTTATCGCTACTCATGTCAGCATTCGCACTTCGGATACCTCCAGCAGCCCTC
>NZ_LIPU01000032.1:0-1513 GCF_001418245.1 Tepidiphilus thermophilus | reverse complement strand
TGTAAATTGACACAGGCCAACGAGTGAAATCTGATACACCGAGTTGAGTAAAGATTGGCGTTTTTTTGGAACGCCGATGCTATCGAACGAGGTGAGTGTGGAGATCGAGATTTTGCGCAAACACGGCCTGAGTCTGCGTCGCATTGCCCAAGAGGTGGGGTGCGCCGTCAATACGGTGCGACGACATCTGGCCTTGGGCGAAGCGCCGAGCTACGGGCCGCGCAAGCGGCGAAGTACCAAGCTCGAAGCGTATGAGTCGTATCTACGGCAACGGCAAGCGGCGGCGCAGCCGCACTGGATTCCGGCCACGGTGCTGCTGCGCGAGATCAAGGCACAAGGCTACGAAGGGGGCATCAGTCAGCTGCGCGCCTTTGTGCGCGGGCTGCGCCCCGCGCCCATCGAGGAGCCCCTGGTACGGTTCGAGACCAGCCCGGGGGAGCAGATGCAAGTCGACTGGGTGGAGTTTCGCAAAGGGGCCGATGCGCTCTATGCCTTTTGCGCCACGCTGGGTTACAGCCGCGCCAGTCACGTCGAGTTCGTCACCGACATGAAGGTGGGCACGCTCATCGAGTGCCATGAGCGCACCTTTGCGGCGCTGGGCGGGGTGACACGGCGCATCCTCTACGACAACATGAAGACGGTGGTGCTCGAGCGTGACGCCAGCGGCCAGGGGCAGCACCGCTATCACCCGACGTTTCTGGACTACGCCAAGCACTGCGGCTTCGTCATCAAGCTCTGCCGCCCCTATCGCGCCAAGACCAAGGGAAAGGTGGAGCGCTTCAACGGCTATCTGCGCCGCTCGTTCTACGTCCCCTTGGCGGCGAAGCTCAAACAGGCGGGTTTGAGCGTGGACGTGGTCACGGCCAATGCCGAAGTCCGCCGTTGGCTCAAAGAGGTGGCCAACGCCCGCCTCCATGCCACCACCGGGGCCGTGCCTTGGCAACGGCTGTGCCAGGAGGAACGGGCCCAGCTGCAACCCCTTGCGCCGGCGTGGCGAGGCCAGATCCCTGCGGCTCTGCCCACGGCCAACGCAGCCCCAGGCCAACCAGATCGCCTCGCGGCGCAGTACCCATGCGCCGTACCGGCGCAGCACCCCCTGTCCGTCTATGAGCGCCTGCTCCAGGAGATCGCATGAACCTGCAACACGAACGGCTCACCGCCCTGTGCGAGCAGCTGCAGCTGCCCTTCATCGCCCAGGGGTACGCGGCCGCCGCCCAGGAAGCGGCCCGTGGGGAGCGCTCTTACAGCGATTTCCTCGAGGCGGTGCTCAAGAGCGAACTGGCTGGCCGTCAGGTCAGGAAACAGAACGTGCTCACCCGCCTGGCCGGATTCCCGGCGATCAAGACCCTCGAGCAGTTCGACTATGCTTTTGCCAGCGGCGTGAAACGCCAGCAGATCGACGAGCTCGCGGGCCTGGGCTTTCTCGAGCGGGGAGAGAACGTCGTGCTCCTGGGGCCCTCGGGCGTGGGCAAAACGCATCTGGCCATCGCCTTGGGCTATCGGGCGGCCCAGG
>NZ_LIPU01000031.1:0-1640 GCF_001418245.1 Tepidiphilus thermophilus | reverse complement strand
AGATAGTTGTCGCCTGATTCATGCAATCACCTGCCTTCTATTTCAGCTTGGGTAGAGTCCCGAACGACGCTGTCCCGTTCCGGGTTGAGCGTGACGGCCCCGATCGGTGTCCAGTCCCGTGTCTGCCCGGACCAGCGCGCCGGGTGACGTTCGCGGGCTTGAAGATAGGTCTGGTGCCGTGCCGCCAGGATCGCATGGTCTTCCCCGGCATGCCGTTGGGCGGGGGTGACGTAGCGCAGGCCGCTGTGGCGGTGCTCGACGTTGTACCAGTGCACGAAGTGCTGTCCCCACTGGCGGGCTTCGTCCAGGCTGGCGAAGCCGCGCGCCGGGAATTCGGGGCGGTACTTCGCCGTTTTGAAGAGCGATTCGACGAAGGCGTTGTCGTCGGACACCCTGGGGCGAGAGTATGAGGGCTTGATCCCCAGCCAGTGCAGCATCGCCAACACCGTGGTGGCCTTGAGCGTGCTGCCGTTGTCGCCGTGCAGCACGGGTTTTTCCGGCAGGGCGTGGAGGCCTTCGGCCAACGCGGTGCGCTTGAGCAGGCTCACCGCGTGTTCTGCCTCATCGGTGGCATGAATCTCCCAGCCGACGATCTTGCGGCTGTACAGATCCATGATCAGATACAGGTAGAACCACTGCCCCTTCACGTGGGTGGGCAGGTAGGTCATGTCCCAGCACCACACTTGTCCGGGGGCGCTGGCTACGTGCGTCGTCGGCGCTCGCGTGCGCTGCGGCGCACGGCTGCGCCCACGGTGACGGGTTTGTCCGTGGGCACGCAGCACGCGCTGAAAGCTCGATTCGCTGGCAAGATAGACGCCCTCGTCGGCCAGCGTGGGGACGATGCGCGCCGGGGGTTGGTCGGCGAAACGGGGCTCGTTGGCCAACGCCTGGATCCTCGCCCGTTCTTCGTCGCTGAGCGCATGCGCCGGCTGCGCACGCTTTGCCAGGGGCCTGCGGTCCCCCTGGCGCAGTCCTTCCTGCGCTTTCCAGCGCTGCAGGGTGCGCAGCGTCATGCCTGCGACCTCGCAGGCCGGGCGTAGGCGCGCGCCGGCTGCGTGTGCCTCATCGATGTGTCGGACCAGTGTTTGGCGATCTTCCAGGCCGATCATGCGTCCTCGTCCTTGGGGAAGATCGCTTCGAGCTTTTTTGATAGCACCAGCAACGCTGCCGCTTCGGCCAGCGCCTTTTCCTTGCGGCGCAGGTCGCGCTCGAGTTCCTTGATGCGACCCCGCTCGGCCTTCTTCTCCCGCAGAGCCTGCCGTGCGACTTCCTCGGGCTCATCGAGCGCCTGCAGGGCGGCGGTGCGCCATTGCTCGAGCGTCTGGGGATACACGCCATGCTCGCGGCACCAGGCCCCTTTGCTCGCCTCGTCCATCGCGGCGGTCGAGAGCACCGCTTCGAATCGGGCCCCCGCACTCCAGCCCCGCTCGCCAACGGGCTGGGAGAGCGCCTCGGCTCGCCAGCGCGCTAGCGTCGCAGCTGAAATGCTCAGCTCTCGCGCCAGCGTCTGCACCGCGACACTTTCTGGCGGCAACAGCCGTGCAACCGCCCTGTCCTTGAAGGACTGTCCGTATCTGGCCACTTCGTTCTTCCTTTGTCGCCCTCTGGTTTCAGGATCTATCGAGACGACAACTATTCTG
>NZ_LIPU01000030.1:0-1661 GCF_001418245.1 Tepidiphilus thermophilus | reverse complement strand
GCGAGCGCCCAGTTCCACACGCGCCGGGCCGTGCCGCAGGCGCGTTTGAAGTAATCCGCCTGCTCGGGCGTGGGACGAAGGGCGATTCGGTGGGTAAGGTGCATGGTCAGTCACTCATCGCCAAGAAGTTTTGCCGCCTTGCCTGTGCTCATGGTATTTTCCATGAACACCCTTATGGACTAATTTGCACTTTTTGTAATACGAGAGTTAGCTCCTCAGGGCGCGGAGGCGGCAGCCGCCTCGGCCTGCAGGCGCGCCTCAATCTGGGCGAGCGCGGCGAAGGAATCGGTGAGCGCCACGCGATGCGCCGCGAGCGGCTGGGCCGCGAGCTCGTCGAGGGCGGCGAGCGTAGACGCCACGGCAGGGTCGTCGCTCACATAGAATCGAACCAGCGTTTCGCGCACTTTGCCGAGCGCGGCGCAGTAGCGCGCTTCGTCTCCACCCTGCGCCGCGAGCCGGGCGCTGGCAAGCCACAGCCGCAGGTTCTCTTCGAGCACCAGCCGCTGCTGCGGCGAGAGCAGCTCCGGCGCGACGGCATCGAGCCGCTCCAGGCGCACGAGGCCTGCCGCGGACGCGAGCACCTCGTCCGTGCCGCGCAGCAGCGCCTGCCAGGCGCGGCGATACCAGGGCGATTCCGCCGGCGCCGAAGCGTCCTGCGGCGCAGCCTCGGCGGCGAGCCGTGGCGCGGCCACCGCCGACGTCTCCGGCATGGGAGCGGCGAAGGCGAGCGTGAGCTGCGGCAGGCGGGATTCCAGCGCGTCGAGCCGGGCGAGGATCCCGTCGAGATCGACGCGCGGGGCGGCACGCAGCCGCTCCAGGTCACGGGCGAGCGCCTGACGCAGGGGAAGGAAGAGTCCTCGGCTTTCCTTGGCCAGGCGCGCGTCGAGCTCGCCGAGCACGGCGAGCGCCGTGGCTGGATCGTTCGCCCAGTCGATGCGCCGCTGGGCGTAGATGAGCGCATCGCGCGCTTCCAGCAGCAGGCGCCGTTCATCCTGCTGCGCCAGCGCCTGGGTCAAACGTTCCACCAGACGGCCGATCTCGCGCAACTCATCCACCTGCCCCTGAACCTGCCCGAGCGTGTGCTGCACCGTGTCCAGGCGCTGCGACAGGATGGTAAAAGCTCCTTGAAGCTGCTGAAAGGATTCCTCGCTGCGGCGCGCTCCCTGTTCGAGCCGGCCGAGCCGTTCTTCGAGCATCTGGCGCCGTTCCGACTCCTGCTGTGCGACGTGGCGCGTATAGCCGTATGCCCCCAGGGCGAGCAGCAGCGCCGCGATCCCGGCGATGAGCGCCCAGACGCCGGAGCGCCCTCGCGCCGGAGTCGCGCTTGCCGTCGAAGCACCCCGCGCGCCGCGCGTTGCACTGGCCGCCCCCTCTGGCGGCGAATCCGCCGAAGCGCCGCCTTGGGCCTGGGCGGCTGCGGCATCGCCCACAGGTGGGGAGGCGGAAGGGGCTCCAGCCCCGGCAGTCGCGCCGCCCACAGCCGCAGCGGGCGTTTCGGCCGCAAGGGGACGATCTTGCCCCGAAGGTTTGGCTTCTTCTTGCGCTCTGGGTTCGTTCATCGACACTTCTGCTCTCAAAAACGTACGCAAAAGTGCGCACGGTTTTCTTCCTGCCCCGAGCCGTCTCGATGACCGTGCTCGTGCCTGACAGGCGTGACTTTC
>NZ_LIPU01000029.1:0-7021 GCF_001418245.1 Tepidiphilus thermophilus | reverse complement strand
TGAGTACCGTCTTGGGTTTGTACCCGTTGGCGTAGTCACGCCGTCGCTCACTACGTTCATAGGGCGCCGCTCCAAGGAACTGGGATCGTTCGATCTTGGCGGCTTCATTGACGAGGATGCGCAGAGCCTCGCCGGCACCCTCCAGTCCGTGTTCGAGCAACACAGCATAAGCCATTTCCAAAGGATTGGTTTCGACACGCATCGCCATGATGGGCATACTCCTTTCTCGAAGTCATGGCGTCAGACCGAGCGCCGCGCACTTCCTGCCAGAGGCGCTAAACGGAATTTACAGAAAGGATGGTACACAACCTCCTGACCGAGCGTGGCCTCATGCTCAAGAGCGGCACCATCGTGGATGCCACGCTCATTGCTGCTCCCAGCTCGACCAAGAACGCCCGCCGTGAGCGCGACCCTGAGATGCACCAGACGAAGAAGGGCAACCAGTGGTACTTCGGCATGAAAGCGCACGTTGGGGTCGACGCCGAGACAGGGCTGGTACACACGGTGGTGGCCACCGCTGCCAACGTCTCGGATGTGACGCAGGCGCATCGGCTCTTGCACGGGCAAGAGACCGACGTCTTTGCCGATGCGGGCTATCAGGGAGTGGACAAGCGAGCGGAAAACCAGGGCAAGCAAGTCGCTTGGCACGTGGCCATGCGGCCGGGCAAGCGCCGGGCATTGGACAAGCGCACTTTTCTTGGCCAGGTGATGGATGCCTTGGAACGCACCAAGGCGCGCATTCGTGCCAAGGGTGAGCATCCGTTTCGGGTACTCAAATGCCAGTTTGGCTACCGCAAGACGCCCTATCGAGGCTTGGCCAAGAACGGCGCGCAGCTCAACGTCCTGTTTGCGCTGGTCAATCTGTGGCTGGCGCGCAAAGCCTTGCTGGCTGCGCCGGACGGGATAAGTGCGCCCGCAGTGGGCTCACTGGGGCCGGATGAGGCTGCAGAGGGCCCACGAAGGGGCTTGCTGGAGCCCAAGAACCGTTCAGCATCTGTTTCGATCCCATCCTACGAAACGATATTGACCCTGAACTCGTCGCCACGAACGAGTGGGCGGGGTAGTGCAGAGGTTCCCTAGGGAAACGCTGATCAAGTTGCAGCAGGGGTAGCGATGCGGGCTGTACGGGCTTGGGCGGCACGATTTTGCTCGCTCTGGCGGCCCCTGCGGGCCCGTTTTCGGGCCACCTGGCCCGCATTGGGCGCACTATGGGCGCACCAACGCCGGCACGCGCCGCGCGGCCATATACAGATTGACCATCGCTAGCGCCGTGAAGACGCGGTTGGCGTTCTTGGCAAGTCCGCGGTAGCGCACCTTGACGAACCCCCACAGGCGCTTGAGCACGTGAAACGGGTGCTCCACGCGCGCCCGAGTGCGGCTCTTGGTGCGGTTGCGCAGCCGCTCGGCCTCGTCCTGCCCGTCGGGCTTGCGCACGCGCCGGTTGGTGAAGTCGCGCGCCTGGGGTGCTGCCGCCTTGATGAGCGTGAGTCCAGACATAGGTGTTATCTATAGATACCCCTATTTTTCGGGGTCCAAGTTTCATATTGATGTCACATTCCACGAATAAAATGCACGCATGCCTAGCCGTATCGAACTTCTTTCTGCGGCAAATGTGCGTCATAAGCGCTCTCGCGCTGCTCGCAGGCAGAAACTTGCAAAGGTAACAACATGAAGTTGGAGAAGGACCGAGTCGTTCTGAGTCTCAAGGGAGTTTCCGTCCGCTACGGTGACTCGACCGTGGCCTTGCACCCGACGAGTCTGGATGTGAAGCAGGGAGAGTTTTTGGTGCTTCTGGGCGCCTCGGGCGCAGGGAAGTCCACCTTGTTACGAACCATCAATGGACTGGTGCTGCCCACAAAAGGCGAGGTATCGATACCTGGCCTGGCAGGTGGGGTAGTCAACGCAAAGACGCTGAGAGAGCACCGCAAGCGCTGTGGGATGGTTTTCCAGCAGCATCATCTGATTGGACGTCAGTCGGTCCTCAGGAATGTTCTGATGGGAAAGCTCGGTGACAGGGGTGCATTCGCTTCGCTATGGCCGTGGAGCAAGAAGGACAAGCTGGAGGCGCTCACAGTGATTGAGCGTGTCGGGCTGCTCGAAAAGGCGCTCTCCCGGGCTGATGCCTTGTCTGGGGGGCAGCAGCAGCGCGTAGGCATAGCTAGGGCGCTAATACAGAAGCCACGAATCCTGCTGGCCGATGAGCCTGTTGCCAGCCTGGACCCGGCAACCGCACATAGCGTGCTCACCTTGTTGCATGAGATCTGCAAGAAGGACCACCTCACCGCAATCGTGAGTCTTCACCAGGTGGAGCTCGCGCGCTCGTTTGCAGACCGAATCATTGGGCTCCGCCAGGGAGCTGTTGTATTCGAGGGTAGGGCAGAGCAGCTGAGTCCCGATGTTGTGCGGAACCTCTATGCAAAGCAGTCCAACGCTTCCAACACGAGTGCGTCCACTGATAGCCCCCGAACTCTTCAATCCAGTTAAACCAAGGAGCTCTTGCCATGCTGAATCGCCGTAACTTCTTTCTTGTTGTCAGCGCAGCTTCTTTTGCTGCACTCCTTCCTCTGTGGGCTCATGCGCAGGGAAAGGATCCATCAAAGCTTCGTGTCGCCCTTCTTCCAGATGAGAACGCTGCCAGCGTCATCCAGAACGCGCAGCCTCTTAAGCGCTATCTTGAACAGCAGCTCAAGAAGGATGTTGAGATTGTGGTGACTACCGATTACTCCTCGATGATCGAGGCAATGCGGTTCGGTCGGATTGAGGTAGCGTACTTTGGACCGTTCTCGTACGTTTTGGCCAAATCTAAGGCGCCCGGGATTGAGCCCTTTGCGGTGGGCGTTGAACGTGGGTCGCCCACATACCAGTCGGTCTTCATCGCAACGGCCGGAGGGCCGGTGAAAACGCTTGAAGACGTGCGCGGCAAGCCCTTCGGATTTGGCGACCAGGCGTCCACATCAAGCCACCTTGTACCACGTGCACACCTGCTCAAGAAGTACAAGCTTGATGGTGAGAAGGACTATCGGCCAGTTCACCTTGGGGCACATGACGCGGTCGCACGTGCGGTGCAGTCGGGTCAGATTCCAGCCGGGGCTCTGTCCAAGCCGATTCTGGACAACCTCATCGCTCGAGGAAGCATTGATGCCACGAAGATTGTTCAGCTTGACCTTTCTGCTCCCATTCCAAACTATCCGGTCGTCATGCAGGGGGACCTCAAGCCTGAGCTCAAAGCTGCCATCCGCTCTTCCTTTCTGGACATGAAGGATGCTGAGGTGCTCAAGGCGTTTCGTGTCCAGGCGTTTGCCCCCACTGATGACGCTGCATATGACGTCATTAGGGATACCGCAACCATCCTGAAGCTTGATTTGGGCCGTATGCAATGACCTCGGCTGCATTCGAGAACATCATCAGTCGCGACAAGCGGGAGCAGTTCATTGGACTGCTCAATACAGCGTTCGTCCTTCTGGTTTGCCTTGTAGCCCTGTACGTCACGGGGTTCTTCGATGCACAGCGGTTCATCGAAGGCGCCCCGGCTGTCAAGCAGCTCTTATCTGAGATGGTCCCTCCCAACTTCGACCGCTGGGAGCACTGGGTCATCCCGCTGAGGGACACCTTGGCGATGTCGATTGCCGGCACAGCACTGACTATCGTGCTTTCACTTCCGCTGGCGCTCCTGGCGGCTCCAAACACCACCCCCAATCCTTGGGTGGGAAGAGTGGCCAGAGTCATCCTGGCGGCATTCCGGTCCGTGCCAGAAATCATTCTTGGCATTCTGTTCGTGGCAGCCGTAGGGTTTGGTGCTCTACCTGGGGTGCTCGCACTGGCGTTGCATTCCACGGGAATGGTCGCAAAGTTTTACGCGGAAGCCATTGAGCACGTGGATCCGAAGCCACTTGAAGCAGCTGCTGCGGTAGGCGCAAGCCGCTTTCAGGTCATCACCCATGCTGTGTTACCGCAGGTTTTGCCCCAGTTGGCGGACATCACCATCTACCGATGGGAATATCACTTTCGCGCATCGGCAGTGATGGGCATCGTGGGTGCGGGCGGCATTGGCTTCGAACTCATGGCAGCTCTGCGCCTGACCAAGTACGACGAGGTCTCCGCCATTTTGCTGTCCATCCTCATATGCGTGCTCGTGGTCGACGGCATTGGGTCGGCGCTTCGCAAACATCTGAAATAGAAAGAGAGAGGAAGGTAATGATGCCGAAAATTGTGGTGACGCAGCCCATCCATGAAGAGGTACTGGCGCGTCTTATGCAGGTTGGTGAAGTGGTGATGAATCCCGGTCCTGAGCCGTGGAGCGAGGCCGAGCTCCACCGTCATCTGAAGGATGCCGACGCAATGATGGCTTTCATGTCTGACCGGGTAGATCAGCGAACCCTGTTGCACGCTCCCAGGCTCAAGACCATCGCTTGCGCCCTGAAGGGGTATGACAACTTTGACCTGAGGGCTTGCGCACAAGCCGGGGTGACCGTCACCTTTGTTCCTGACCTCCTCACAGAGCCCACAGCCGAGCTGGCCATCGGATTGGCTATTGCTGCTGGCAGGAACGTGCTTCAGGGTGACGCCGCTACAAGAGCAGGCTACTCTGGGTGGAGGCCAGTTCTATACGGAACCGGGCTTCATGGGTCGGTGGCCAGCGTGATCGGTCTCGGAAAAGTTGGGCAGGCCATATTGGCGCGACTCGCGGGCTTTGGCTGCGCGCGGCTGCTTGGTGTAGACCCAAGTGTGCGTCTAGATCAGGTCGAACTGGTCACGCTCGATGAGGCTTTCAGCACATCGGACTATGTGTTCCTGGCAGTGCCTCTTGTTAGCGATACGCGCCACCTGGTTGACTCCAGGGTGCTTCAACTATCGAAAAAGGGCCAGATCCTTGTAAACGTGGGTAGGGGGTCTGTGGTCGACGAAAGGGCGGTTGTCGATGCCTTGGCTAATGAGCAACTTGGCGCGTACGCCGCTGACGTCTATGAGATGGAAGATTGGCTACTTCCAGACAGACCTCGCGAAATTCATCCGGGATTGATCAACAACCCCAGAACAGTACTCACTCCCCACATCGGCTCGGCTGTGAGACGCGTACGGTTCGAAATTGAAATGCGGGCTGCTGAGAACCTAGTCCGCTCACTCAGGGGCGAGAGTTTGAGTGATGTTGCTGTTGTCAACACCGACCACAATTGACCGCTTTTCACCGATTCGAGATGTCCGGTTTTCAACGGAATGCTGCTTGGCTGCCCAGGCCGTAGGTGGTGGGCTACCTGTCTCCTTCTGGTTGGGGTAGGTTGGCCGCTTTGGTCAGGAGCCCGGCTTTGCGCTTTTCCTTGAGCCGGAAGCTCTCGCCCTTGATGTTGAGGGTGGTGGCATGATGCAGCAGCCGGTCGAGAATGGCCGTGGCCACCACTTGGTCGGCAAAGATCTCGCCCCAGTCGGCAAACCCTTTGTTCGAGGTGAGAATGATCGAGCCTTTTTCGTAGCGTCGGGCCACCAATCGAAAGAAAAGGCTCGCTTCCTGTCGTTCAAGCGGCAGGTAGCCGATCTCATCGACGATCAGCACCTTGGGGTAGGTAAGCTGCTGCAGTTGCCGCTCCAGGCGTTTCTCCTGCTGGGCACGCTTGAGCCGGTTCATCACTTCCTCCAGCGTCAGAAACAGCACCCGATGACCCGCTTCGGCAGCCTTCACGCCAAGCGCGATGGCCAGGTGGGTCTTGCCCACGCCCGGTGGCCCTAACAGGATGACGTTCTCTGCCCGCTGCACAAACGCCAGTCCGGCAAGGCTTCGGATCATCGGCAAGAAAGCTGCGGTAGTCGAGCTCTTGCTTTGCCGCTTGTTCGCACAGGGCGTCGAGATTTGCGATCAGGTACTCCATCTTGAGTTGGCGCATCAGGTGCATCAGTTCCATGATGCCGCCTCCGCGTAAGCGGTCAGGCTTCTGGTCTCGACCTTGAGTTCCTGCCACAGCCGGGCATGGTGCTCGGGCACGACGCTCCAACCTGTGCGCTTCGGACGCAGCTGGTGTTCGGCTACCACCGTGCCTTCGCTGTCGAACACTTTGAGCGTACCGTCCAGGGCCATGTGGATGAATACGGTTTGCCCACACAAGTGTGCGGGCACGCTGTAGCGGTTGCCGCGCACGTCGATGAAGGCATCGAGCGCCACCCGTCGGGTCTGCCGGTAGCTGGTATCGAAGCGCACCGGCGGCAACGGGGCAAGATGCGCGCGTTCCGCTTCGAAGCGCTCGCGCACGACCTCCTTGTGGGTACCGTGCACCCGCTCGTCGGCCACCTCGGCAAGCCACTTTTGGAGCAACTGGTTGAGATGCGCCAGGCTTTCAAACGCCCGGTGGCGCTGAAAGAAGTTCTCTTTGACGTAGCGCACCATCCGCTCGTCTTTCCCTTTGGTCTGCGGCCGGTGCGGTCGGCAGGCCTTGGGGCGAAACCCATAGTGTGCGGCAAGCGCTAAAAAGCCCGGATTGAACCGCACGCCTCCATCGAGCCCGTGGGCAAGCACCGCTGCTTTCTGGTTGTCCACCCAGACTTCACCCGGCACGCCGCCAAAGTGTTCGAAAGCGCGAATCAGCCCCTCGTAGGTGTGTTCGGCATCCTCACACGGGGCCGCCCAGACATGAAAGCGCCGCGAATAGCCCAAGGTATTGACCGCGAAATGAACCCGCAGCAATCGCCCACCCACCTCGGTCTCGGTTGTGCAACCTTTTTTCTGTAAATTTCCGTGGTGTTGGTCATGACGCCGGGGTTACGGGTTGAGGTTGAGATAGACCTTGCCGGTCATCCACTCGTCGTCGAGTTCGGCCAGCAGCGCCGAGACCAGGCGCAGGCAGGAATCCATGTTGGGGAAGATGCTGGCCACCCGGGTGCGTCGTCGCAGTTCCCGGTGTCGGGTAGCAGGACGGCATTACTGCCGCCCCGCCCCCTAAGAACCGTACGTGCGAGTTTCCCCGCATACGGCTCAAGCCTCTGCAAAGCTCCTTTTGACAGGAGCCGGCAGTTCACTTACCACCTTGGCTGTGGA
>NZ_LIPU01000028.1:0-8058 GCF_001418245.1 Tepidiphilus thermophilus | reverse complement strand
TCGATGAACTGTGCCAGGCGCTCGACATCGAGCATCGGCTGACCAAACCTCGCCGTCCGCAGACGAACGGCATGGTCGAGCGCTTCAATGGGCGCATCAGCGAGGTACTCGCCACCCATCGCTTCGACAGCCGCGAAGCGCTGGAGGCAACGATTCATCGCTACGTCTGGCTGTACAATCACCACATTCCCCAGAAAGCCCTGGGGCATGTCCCGCCCATCGAGGCCATGAAAAGATGGTACAAAGAAAAACCGGAACTTTTCATAAAAGTGCCACGTAATCGTCCGGGACCTGACACATATTTTGCCTTCCATTCGATCCCAAGATAGGGAGCAAATTGACGGTTGATCTCATAATCATGCCCGGCCATGTCATGGCCGCCCTGATGGCCCCCACCGGCCAGCGCCAACACAGGCAAGGCGGCCAGCATCAAAACGCTCAGGGTTTTCTTCATCATCGGTTTCTCCTTAGGGTTGGTGAATAAGATCGGAGTTGCGCGTGGCGGCTTCTAGAACCACAGCCGCACACCCGCCACATAACGCGTTTCCCGGGTACGCTGTCCTTCGGCGCGCGCAAAATCGGCGGTCTGTCCGAACTTGCCAGCCCATTCGACGCCGACGTAGGGCGCGAACTGGCGCGAGAACTCGTAACGCAGGCGCAGGCCTGCCGCCGCATCGGCCAGCCCACTTCCCAGGCCACGCGCTTCATCGCGCTGGCCATACAGATTGACTTCCATGCGGGGCTGCAGAATCAGGCGCTGGGTGAGCAGGAGTTCGTACTCGCCCGACAGGCGCAGTGCCGTGCGTCCCGAGCTGCCGACGTAGGCGGTGGCATCGACATCGAACCAGTACGGCGCGAGTCCCCGGATGCCGAAAGCGAGCCAGGTCCGGTCAGGCCCCGTGCCGCTGTCCTGCCGCACCCCGAGTTGGGTGTCCCAGAACGGAGCCACCGCGTGGCCCCACAGGACCTCCGTGCGTGCCTCCTCCAGTTTGCCTTTGGCGACGTCACCCTCGGCCTTGAGGACCAGGCGGTCGTAGGTGCCGCCGAACCAGGCTTGCGCGTCATAGGCGGTCGCGTTCCCGTCCTTCGTGTAAACGCGCTCCAGGCGATCGAGGAGCACGCTGCCGAACGCATGTTCATCGGACAGCCGAAGTTGCCGTGGCCCGGGGAGTGCGTAAGGGCCCGACTCCAAAGTCAAGCCATTGGAATACGCGTGCGGATCACGGGCATCGGCGGGGGCGGGGCCGCCCTGCATGTTCATGCTGCCGTGGTCCATGGTGGCGCTCGCGGGCGATTCGGCTCGCGTTGGGGCTGGAGCCGTGCCCGGGTGCCCGGCATGGCCGCCGCCTTCCATCGTTGTTTGCGCCCAGACGGGTGCCGCACCGAGCAACACCAGCGCCGCAGTGAAGAGAGAACAGGGTTTCATGGCGAATCTTCTTTTGATCAGTTTCATGACACGACCACCACGCGGAACATGCCCATGTCCATGTGCAACATCAGGTGGCAGTGCCAGGCCCAGCGACCCAGGGCGTCGGCGGTCACGAGGAAGCTGACGCGCTGCGCGGGTTGAACCGGGATGGTGTGGCGACGCACCAGGAACTGCCCGTCGGGCGTTTCCACCTCGCTCCACATCCCGTGCAAATGCATCGGGTGCGTCATCATCGTGTCGTTGTGCAGGATGACGCGCACCCGCTCGCCGTACTTCAGGTGCACCGGCGTGCTCTTGCCGAACTCGAGGCCGTCGAGCGACCAGGTATAGCGCTCCATGTTGCCGGTGAGGTGCAGCTCGATCTCGCGCTCGGCCCCGCGAGGATCGAGAGGGCCGCCGATCGTTTTGAGGTCGGCCAGCGTCAGCACGCGCCGGCCGTTGTTGCGCAGGCCAATGCCCGGATCGTCAAGATTGGTGCGCGGCATGTCCACCCGCATATCCGTGCTTGGGCCGTATTCCGTGCGTGCGTGACGGACCGTGGCGCTGGGCTTGGCCATCGCGCCGCCTGTCATGCCATGCATCGCGTGCTGGCCGTGATCCATGGCCATCGCGCCATGGTTCATGCCGGACATGTCGTGCTTCATGCCCGGCATGTCGTGGCCCATCGCGCCGTGGTCCATCGCGCCCATGGCCGAGCCGCCATGCCCCATCGCGCCGTGGTCCATCGCGCCCATCATGTCGGCCATGGTGAGCCATTCGACGGGATCGAGCGCAGGCACGGCGGCGCTCAAGCCCTCGCGCACCGCGAGCGTGCCGCGGGCGAAGCCGGTTCGATCCATCGATTGCGCG
This sequence comes from Tepidiphilus thermophilus, assembly GCF_001418245.1. NCBI lineage: Bacteria > Pseudomonadati > Pseudomonadota > Hydrogenophilia > Hydrogenophilales > Hydrogenophilaceae > Tepidiphilus > Tepidiphilus thermophilus. The sequence continues at coordinate 5,780 of NZ_LIPU01000028.1, read as the reverse complement.
AAGATCGTGTAGGCGTCCTCTCGGGGCGTGACGATCACGTCGTAGGTCTCGCCCGGCCCGAAGCGGAACTCATCGACGGTGACGGGCTCGACGTTCTGCCCGTCGCTTTGCACCACCGTCATCTTGAGCCCCGGGATGCGCACGTCGTAGAAGGTGTTGGCCGCGCCGTTGATGAACCGCAGACGCACGCGCTCGCCCGGCCGGAACAGGCCAGTCCAATTGCCGGCAGGGGTGACGCCGTTCATCAGGTAGGTCAAGGTCGCCGCCGAGAGATCGGCCAGATCGGTCGGGTTCATCCGCATCTGGTTCCACATCGCGCGCTTGTCGAGTGCGCGGGAAAGCCCCATGTCGGCGACGTCGCGGAAGAAGTCAATGGCCGTCGGCTGGTGGTAGTTGTAGTAGTCGCTCTGCACCTTGAGCTTGGCGAGCACCCGCATGGGGTCTTCGTCGGTCCAGTCGGACAGGTGCACGACGTAGTCCCGGTCGGCACGGATCGGGTCGGCATCGCGCGGCTCGACGATCAACGCCCCGTACATGCCGGTCTGCTCCTGCATGCCGGAGTGCGAGTGATACCAGTAGGTGCCGGTTTGTTCGAGGCGGAACTGATAAGTGAAGGTTTCGCCCGGGGGGATGCCCGGAAAACTGATACCGGGCACCCCGTCCATCTGGTAGGGCAGGATGATCCCGTGCCAGTGGATCGACGTGGCTTCGCGCAGGCGGTTGGTGACGCGGATGGTGACTGTGTCGCCCTCCCGCAGTTTGAGCGTCGGCGCCGGGATGGAGCCATTGATGGTGGTCGCCATCCGTGGCTTACCGGTGAAATTGACCGGCGATTCGCCGACCACCAGGTCGATGTTCGTGCCGCTGAGCACGGGCGCTGCACCCGTGCGCGTGTCGGACAGCCCCTGCGCCGCAGCACGCAGCCAGGGTGACAGGCCGATCATGACGCCGCCAGCGACCAAGCCGCGCACGAAACGCCGCCGAGCGGGCACCAACGGCAACGGTGAATGAAACGGTCTCAAGGGTGGCATGGGCTCCTCGCAATGAATTGCTGATTTCGTGGATGACATGCTAGAGGGCCACCCCTGTTAGGAAGCTGTCTGTCAGATTACATTTTTGTTATCATCGTGTCAGGTGCGCCCAAAATCGTCACACTAGCGGCTATTCGATATGGCGGAGCACCCTCATGAAAATACTGATCGTCGAAGATGAACCCAAAACGGGCGAGTACCTGCGTCAAGGCTTGAGCGAAGCGGGTTTCGTGGTTGATCTGGCGCAGGACGGCACGGATGGCCTGCACCTGGCCTTGCAGGGCGAATACGACCTGGTGATTTTGGATGTGATGTTGCCCGGCCTCGACGGCTGGCAGGTACTCCAGTCCTTGCGCCGTCGCGGCCTGCAGATGCCAGTGCTGTTCCTGACTGCACGCGATCAGGTGGAAGACCGCGTCAAAGGCCTTGAGCTCGGAGCGGACGACTATCTGGTCAAGCCTTTCTCCTTTGCCGAATTGCTGGCCCGCGTGCGCACGATCCTGCGCCGGGGGCGCAGTGGCAACGAGAGCACCGTGCTGCGCGTGGCCGACCTCGAACTGGACCTGCTGCGCCGACGCGTTTCACGCGGCGGGCGACGAATCAGACTGACGGCCAAAGAGTTCGGCTTGCTGGAACTGCTGATGCGCCGTCATGGCGAGGTCCTGCCCCGCTCGCTGATCGCCTCGCAGGTCTGGGACATGAATTTCGACAGCGACACCAATGTGATCGAGGTGGCCATCCGGCGCTTGCGCGCGAAGATCGATGATGGGCATGAGGTCAAGCTGATCCACACCGTACGTGGCATGGGTTACGTATTGGAAGCACCGCAGGAGCGCTGAATGTTGCGCTCCCTGTCACTGACGACCCGGCTCACCCTCTTCTTTACGTTGGCGGCGTCGGCCGTCGTGTTTGGATTGGCCTTGTTGGTCATCGCTGCATCCGAGCGGCATTTCATCGAGCTGGATCACATGGCGCTGCAGGACAAGCAGCACCTGATCGAGAATATTTTGGCGCGATCCAATTCGGCCGAGGACGCCAAGTGGCTGCTGCGTGAGGCATTGAGCCACCATCACGGGCTGTACGTCAGCGTCCATGATTCGAAAGGTGAAACGCTCTTCCAGTCCGAAGGATTTCGCCTCCCGCGCGAACTGTCACCGGCGGATGAAGGCAACGGCAACGACGCGCTGAAGCATTGGGCCGACGAAGGGCGAGCGTTTCGCGGGATGCTTGTCCGGGTTATTCCAGCCTATGACGCAACGACGCGGCTGGACATCCTTGTTGCCATGGACACGGCACATCACACACGGTTCATGCTGGAGTTGCGGCGCACCCTGATGACCTATGCCGTCGTGACGATCGTCATCTGTGGCTTGCTGAGCTGGTTTGCCGCGTACAAGGGGCTGGCGCCATTGCGTGCCATGAAATCCAGAGCCACCACGCTCACGAGCCAGCGGCTGCACCAGCGCATGCCGGTCGATGCGGTACCCATCGAAATGGCCGATCTGGCTCACGAACTCAACAAGATGCTGGACCGGCTGGAAGACGCGTTCACGCGACTGTCGGAGTTCTCGTCGAATCTGGCGCATGAGCTGCGCACCCCCCTGAGCAACCTGCTGACCCAGACCCAGGTCGCGTTGGCTACCCGGCGGGATGCCGATACCTACCGGGAGATCCTGGCTTCCAATGCCGAGGAACTGCAGCGTCTGGGCCGCATGGTGTCCGATATGCTGTTCCTCGCCAAGGCCGAACGCGGGATGATGCTGCCGAACCGGGAACGTTTCTCGGCAGCCGAGGAAACGCACGCCCTGATCGAGTTCTATGAGGCGGTCGCCGAGGAGAAGGGCGTCAGACTGGCTCAGCGTGGTGAGGGCGAGATCGTCGGTGATCGCTTGATGTTCCGCCGTGCCCTGAGCAATCTGCTTTCGAACGCGCTGCGCCACACCCCGCCACATGGCGAGGTCACGATCGAGATCAGCCAGTCTTCCCAAGCCACCCGGGTGAGCGTCGAGAACACCGGCGAGGACATCGACCCGAGGGTACTGCCGCGCCTGTTCGATCGGTTTTACCGTGCTGACCCATCGCGGTCACATCCGGAAACCGACGGCGCAGGGCTGGGATTGGCGATTACCCGCGCCATTATGCAAACCCATGGAGGATCGATCAGCGTGACGTCCGCGCAGGGCAGGACCCGGTTCTGCCTGGAGTTCCCAGGCGGAACCTGATGAGGTGAAGCAGTTGGGGCGAGCCAGCCCAAGTGCCTTTGGTCTGTGCGCTTTCGCAGAGGCAATGGCCCCGATCGCTGTTGAACCGACCGGGCTGACGGCTCCCGATCACGGATCAGCGTGAACGCTACGAAGAGTTTGAGAGAACTCGAGGGCGTGATCATGCGCCGGGGCCCGGTGCCATGGAGCGGCTTTGCCGTCATGTACCGAGGTGGCCTTGCTCTTGGCGATCCACGTCCTGACCGAGATCATGACTCGGACATGCGCTTTGCAACCACCTGCGCGCGAAAACCTCGGCCGGCTCCGGACGGGCGAAGTAATACCCCTGTGCTTCGTCGCAACCCAATGCCAGCAAGTGTTCCGCCTGCGCTGCCTCTTCCACACCTTCGGCCAGGGTCTTGAGGCCGAGGCTCTTCGCCATGGCAACGATGGCGGACACAATGGCGAGATCGTTGCGATCGGTCAGCATGTCCCGCACGAACGAGATGTCGATCTTCAGTTTATGAACGGGAAATCGCTTGAGGTAAGCCAGTGAGGAATACCCGGTGCCGAAATCATCGATGGACAGCGCAAACCCGGCCGAGGTCAGGGCGCGCGTGACCCTCCATCACCGAGATCGCGGCAGCCGAGAGCATTGACCGGGGGCATGCAAGTCGGATCGCGCAACTGACCCGGCTTGCACCTGACATCGTCGAGGCGTGCGTGGTGGAAAAGGCAGTCGGGCTTGTGCTGGAGCGCCTGATCCGGCGAGCCTTGCCATTGGATTGGGCAGCGCAGCGTGAAATTCCAGGGCGGGAATTCAGTCGTTGATATTGCCGGGGCGGCATGTCCCGCGCTCGCCTGCTTCAGGCACCGAGGCGCAGGATGCGCCGCGCACCGTTCAATACCAGCAGCGCGATGAGCGAGCCAATCACCAAATCGGGGTAACGCGATCCTGTCCAGGCGACCAACGCCCCGGCCGCGATCACCCCCAGGTTTGCCAGCACGTCGTTCGTGGAGAAAATCCAGCTTGCCTTCATGTGAGCGCCGCCTTTTCGATGACTGGAGATCAAGACAAGGCAGGTAACGTTTGCAATGAGCGCAACGAGCGCGATCCCCATCATGAGCGGTGGCTCGGGCTCGCTACCAAAGACGAAGCGGCGCAGCACCTCGGACATTGCGCCGAGCGCGAGCAACAGTTGCAGCCAGCCTGACAACCGCGCCGCCTTCAGCTGGTGCCCGGTATCACGGCCGACGGCGTAGAGCGCGAGCCCGTAGACGGCGGCATCCGCGAACATGTCCAGTGAGTCAGCCATGAGCCCCGTGGACTGCGCAATCCACCCGATCGTCACTTCGACGACAAACATGGCGGCGTTGATGGCAAGCAACCATTTGAGAACGCGAGACTCTTGCTCGGAGGACGGCTGGCTGTCGCTTTGCCCATCGACAGTGTGCGGGCCATTCGATTCAGTTGACGCAATGAGACGGGCGCCCAAGCCGAGACTTTCAAGCTTGCTTGCAATGGGTTCGACGGGGCCGTCGTGAAAAACACGCAACTCGCGCTTGCCAAGATCGAACTCGAGTGCGGCCAGCCCGCTCGTATTCTCGAGCGCGAGCCGGATCATGCGCTCCTCCGAAGGGCAGTCCATCTTCGGCACCGAGAACAGACTCATCCTTCCCGTCCCGGTCGGCGTGGCACCCGTCATGGACTCCGCCTTCCGCTCGGACGCACATCCGCAGGATTTCTGGCATTCATCAGTCATAGTCATTGGTCCTTGATTCTTCTCGTTCCTGATCCGGCGAGGCTCTTGCAGAAACCAGCAAGCATCCGGAGGGTATTTTGAGATTTAACACTCTATAGCTACTATAGAGTCAAGTCGATGATAAAAAGGGGTTGCAGCTATGCAGATCGGAGCGCTTGCCCGGCAAACCGGGTGTCCGATTCAAACGATTCGCTTTTATGAGCAGGAAGGACTCCTGCCGCCCCCGTCCCGGAGCGCGGGCAATTTCCGCTTATATGGCGACGCGCACGTCGAACGCTTGCTTTTCATTCGCCGCTGTCGTTCGCTGGACATGACGCTCGACGAGATTCGTGTGCTGTTGCGCCTCAAGAACGTGCCAACCCAAGATTGCAGTGAGGTCAACCGTGTTCTTGAGGCACACATCGAGCAGGTCGCGGTGCGTATCCAGGAACTGAGCGCACTTGAGCAGCGACGGCGTGACTACGCCAACGGGTACAAACCCAAGACGGTACTCACCCGCCTTGGTGAGCTGACCTTTCAGGTGCCCCAGGTGCGTTGCGGCGACTTCTACCCTTCTGCCCTCGAAAAAGGCACCCGCACCGATCAGGCGGTGCATCTGGCCCTGGCCGAGATGTACGTCCAGGGGGTCTCCACCCGCCGGGTGATCGAGGTACTGCAGCGCCTGCTGGGGCCGGAGATTTCGCTCTCCACCGCCCAGGTGAGCCGTGCCGCCGCCAGGCTCGACGAGGGGCTTGCGGCCTGGCGCGAGCGTCCTCTGGGCGAAGTGCCCTATCTCTTTCTGGATG
>NZ_LIPU01000027.1:0-9096 GCF_001418245.1 Tepidiphilus thermophilus | reverse complement strand
ATCAAGGTCCTGCGCAGCTCCACCACGACCGCCTCCTGAAACGGGGTCAGGTTCGTCTGCAGACGGTGCGCCGTGTGCGGACGATCTTCGACGTCGGTGCGTTTCTTCCAGCGTCGGATGGTGTCCTCCGACACCCCGAGTTCCCGGGCAAGACGCCTCACCGGCAGGTTCGAGCTTTGGATGTAGCGCCGGGTCGCAGGGGTCGTGGTGGCGTTCTTGTGCAGTCGAACCATCATGACTTTTGCCTCCGTAGTTCCTCGATCAGCTCACGCATCGTCTCGCGACCTATGAATAATGCACGACGTCGCGGATCAATGCAATCGTCCGGGACCTGACACTTATGGGTTACCATTGAGTCGATGAGCTACCAGATCAAAGAACTGCTTCTACCTGACGGCAGCAAGAAGCGCCAGCAGAAAGACATCGACGAAGCGCTCGCCCTGTGGGAAGACTACAAGCGCCGCAAGGCACGAACGACAAAAGGAGCGTGAAGCATGGCTCTGACCCGTGATTTCAAAGAAACCGTGGCTGCCCGTGTACAGAGCGATCCGGCGTTTGCCCAGGCATTGCTCGATGAGGCGATCACCCTGTTCATCGACGGCGAGCCTGACACTGCCAAGCTGATCCTGCGCGACCTGGTCAACGCCACGGTCGGCTTCGAGTCATTGGCAGAAGAAATTCACAAGCCGGCCAAGAGCCTGCACCGGATGCTGTCGGCCTCGGGCAATCCGACGATGAGCAACATCTCGGCGATCTTTGCGGCCATCAAGCGCGCGCTGAAGGAGGAAGTCCGCACCCGCGTGGTGACGGTGTAGCCGGGTTCTCGGCAAGCGCGCAAGTCGGCCTCGATCGCCTCGACGCCGAGGTGAAGCCATTGTTCAACCAATTGCACGGCCATGCTGCACCGTAGGGCATCGCCAACCCCTTCGGCGTAGGCCAGGACGTTGGTGTCGATAGCGATGTCAACACCGATCAGTCCTCGTACAACTCGTTGCGTGTCCAGTTTCGGGCGCCACTGGCCGTTTGCTGACGCAGCCGCTCGAGCAAAGCGCGCCTGGCGACTTCCCGCTCGCTGCCACCAGAGCGTGCAGGAGCAATGGTGGCGACAGGCTTGCCTCTCGAGAGCACCGTAACGACTTCACCGGTCGCGACATCGCGCAGCACCTTGGAAAAGTGGCGTTTGGCGTCAGCGGCTGAAATGGTTTTCATCTGGCTCCTCACAAGTAGTATTCAACACTTGTCATGCGTGCCGTCAAGGCGGCGGATCAATGCAATCGTCCGGGACCTGACACCTACGGCTCATGGATTCGGCATGGCGACAGAATCGCCCTGCCTTCTCCCCTCGCCTTATCATTCATATGATGAGCAGGGGCAGCCTGAAGTCGACAGATCATGCCTGCCTGAAGAAGACAATTCCTGACTGCCTGACGGTGAGATGCTCTGACTGCCTGAAGTTGCGGCAATCCTACCGCCTGACGTTGCGGGTTTATTCCGTAAGGATATTGTTCATCCCATCTGCCATGATGGTTTTTCCCAGCTTTCCCCGCCTGCGGTCGCACCAGCGCAGCCAGCGGTATGTCGCCGACTCGAACGCCACGCTACGGATTCTGTTCGCCGAGAGCTCATCGCCCGCACCCTTCCCCGATGTCCGTGTTGCGGCAGGCAAAGGCGGAATCTGTGACACATTAAAATCAATGGGCGATGGACGGCCAGGATTCTGGGACAACGGGCACGCCCTCCGCACGGCAGGCGGAAGCGGGAGGACCGTGCCGTCTGGTCAGAGGCGGAAGTCGCTCGGGGAAGAAGTCGCAGGGACGAGGAAGTACGCGCAGTCGATAGGAGCCGCAGGCTCCGGAATCAACCGAACACCTCCTCGAGACGCGTCGCGTCGAGCACGCGGTCGGCCCAGGTCTCGAGCTCCTCGCTCGACGCCGAGCGCAGGCGCTGCTGCGCCCATTCGGGCAAGGATCCGAAGCGGCGGGTGAGCTGGCGCTGCAATACGAGGGCTTCACCTTCGAGCCGACCTTCGAGCCGACCTTCGGTCTTGACCTCTCGTTCCCACTGCTTGAATCGTTCGGCCAGTTGCATGGTGATCTCCCCCAGGTCGTGGGCTTCGGGTACGTTCAGTTCCGGACGCAGGTCGCGCAGCAGATACTCGCGAATCCAGACGCTCAGGATGCGTTCGAGTTCCGCATCGTCGGCAAACCAGCGGTGCAGCGCCTCGATGAACCGGGCCAGATCCCGCGGGCTCTGCTGGCGCTCAAGCCGGATGGTGGCGGCGACCACGTTCTTCAAGCCGGCAAGCGCTTCGTCACTGTAGGCGTTCTCGTCGATGAGCAGATACGCCATCCGCGGCAGGTAGCGGGCAATGAGCCCCGGCGGGTCCTTGGGCAGCAGCTCGGCGATGTCGGTGGCGGCGCTCCAGGGCGTATCTCCCGTGTAGAAGACGATGGGCAGCACCGGCGGCAGGTGCCGGCCCGTGATCTGCCCGCCCTTGATGAGGTCCTGGTAGAGCAGCCCCACGTAGGTCATGAGCCGCACTGCCATCCAGCGGTCGACGCCGCTCTGGAATTCGATGAGGAAGTAGAGGTAGAGCTAGTCTTCCTCGGTTCTCACCCGCCAGACGACGTCGTCGGCGCGCTCGCGCAGGTCTTCGCTCACGTAGCTTGCGTTCATGCGCTCGAGCGTGGAGAAGTCCAGGCGCTTGATCTCCTCGTCGGGGATGAACCCCTCGACGAGGTGGCGCACCACCTTGGGCGAGGAGAAGAGGTGCTTGTAGCTGGCGTCGTGGCGGGCGTTCATGAGGGTCATTGTAACCCGGCCTGCCGGATCGAACCCATCCGATCCAAGGCAATCGCATCAAGTTCCCGGAAGGCCGAGAAGCGCCTGGCGGTAGGCGTTGGAGGAAGCGGCGAGCTCACCCCCGCCGCAGCACCCCCGGCGTGCGAAAGCGCACGATGCGCCGGTACAGCCACACGTAGAGCACCGCGAAACCCAGCGTGAAGCCCATCAGCACGTAGGTGTGCCGCCAGAAGAGCACCGCCGGGATCACCGAAGCCGAGCACAGCAGCCACAGATAAGGGGAAGTGGCCGAATTGCGCCGCACCAGCGCCTCCGCCTCGCGCCCGCCGGCCCAGCGCACGATGCGGCGGAATACCAGCGTGTGCAGATGCAACGCGTCCGGCAATCCGGGCGAAGTATCCCGCACTACCTTGCGCCGGTAGATGGAAAACACCGTCTCGAACACCGGATACACCACCAGGAGCATGGGAAACCACGCCGACACCTCCGGGTGCCGCCCCACCAGCAGCACCGACACCTCGCCGATCAGAAACCCCACCAGATACGCCCCGCCGTCGCCGAGGAAAATGAGCCCCCGCGGGTAGTTCCACAGGAAAAAGCCCAGCAGCGCCCCCACGCTGGCGATGCACACGTTCCACAGCAGGTGGTCCCCCAGCACGTAGGCCACGTACCCCAGCGCCGAGAGGATCATCACCCCCACCATGCCCGCCAGGCCGTTGAATCCGTCGATGATGTTGATCGCGTTGGCCACGCCCCCCACCGCCACCACCGTCACCGCCAGCGCCACCGGGCCGTAGCGGAGCAGGTCGTCGACGAGCGGCACGTCCACCCGCGTGAGCGCCGCCCCCAAAAGCCAAAACCCCAGCGCCGCCGCGCCCATCGTAAGCGCAAGCCGCGCTCCCACGCCCACGCGCTTGGTCATGTCCTCGGCAAGACCCCCGGCGAACGCCGGAACACCGGCCGCGAGCAGCAGGGCGAACTCGCGCGCGATGCCGCGACCGTCGAGCCACAGCACCAGCGCCGCGGCTACCAGGCCCAGCGCCACGCCGACTCCGCCCACCCGCGAGACCGAATGGCGGTGAAACTTCTGCACGCCGGAAAAATCATCGTCGACGGAAAGATGCCCATGAAAGCGGTGCCACCGGATCACCCCCAGCGTCGCCAAGAAACTCACCAGAAACGCCATCAAGAGAACGATCATCGCCGCCTAACCCCCCACCCCGAGCAGCGCCATCAGCCGCCGGTTGATTTCGCGCACATCGAAGCGCTCCTCGGCCAGGCGCCGGCTCTGCGCCCCCATCGGCCCGATTGCCTCCGGATGCGCCACGAACCACAGCATGCGCTGCGCAAGCGCCTCCGCGTCGCGCACCGGCACGAGAAAGCCATTCACCCCATCGACCACCGTCTCGCGGCAACCGGGCGCGTCGGTGGTGATCACCGGCCGGCCCATCGCCATCGCCTCCTGCGTGCTGCGCGGCACCCCTTCGCGATAAGAAGGCAAAACATAGACGCTCGCCTGCGCGAGCCACGGCTGCACCGGCACGTGCCCCGGCCATTCGATCGCCCCTTCCTGCACCCACCGCCGCACCTCGCCTTCCGTGAGTGCTCCAGGGTTGTCGTCCAGCCCACCCAAGAGCACGAAGCGCACCTGCGGATGACGCGCCTTCACCCGCCGCGCCGCCTCCACGTACTCCACGATCCCCTTCTCCCGCAGCAGACGCGCCGCGAGCAGAAACGTCACTGGCTCCGTCACCGGCGGAGCCGGGCGCCATTGGTCGAGGTCGACGCCGATTCCGCCAAGGCACACCACGTTCTCGGGTTTGGCCCAGCGCAGGCGGATCGCCATTTCCTCATCGTCCGGGTTGAGCACGATCAACGGCTTGGCCATCGGCAAGGAAAAACGGCCAAGCGTCACCACTGCCTGGCGGATCAGCCGCTTGCGCCGTGAAGCTTGCCCCTCTTCTTCGATGAAAGAAAACCCCAAGCCTTCGAGCATCGCCACCCGCCTGGGTACGCCTGCCAAGCGCGCCGCAAGCGTTGCGTAGATCGTGACTTTGACGATGAAGCTGAAACACACATCCACGCCCAAGCGCCTCAGCGTTCGCGCCAGACGCACGATGTCCGCCACCTCCCGCATTGGATTGCCGAACGCCCGGGTGATCGAAAAATCCACCGGCTCCGCCCCCAGCGCCCGCACCCGCTCCCGCGCCGCCGCGTCGTAGTCCGGCGCAAAGGCGAACACCTCCGCCCCCGCCGCCACCAGATCCTCGATCAGCGCCCCGCGGAAATTGAGCAAAGAAAACGCCTGGTTGCCGATTAGGGCGATCCTGGACATCAACCCATCCCTTCAAATATAGTGATAAGATTAAAAGTGCTCAAATTCTATTCTTGTAGATCTCCAACCAACGCATTACTGCCCTATCGAGCGAGTAGAACTCAACGACTCTTTCGCGCGCTCGCTTCCCAAGCGATCTGGCCTCATCAGGGTCGAGTTCCAATGCCTTTTTCAATGCCTCTGCCAGCGCGATAGAGTCTCGTATTGGCACGATAAATCCAGTATCTCCCAATACTTCACTGACCCCTCCCGCATTAGTTGCGACGACCACCTTCTCGCAAGCCATCGCTTCTGCCACCACCAAACCAAAACCTTCCCATTCGGAAGAAAGGACAAAAATATCTGCAGCATTGAGCCAGTCTTCGACATTGCGTTGGATACCAAAGAAATGGACGTGATCAGAAATTCCAATTTTAGCCGATTCACGGACAAGAGCGGATTTAAGATCTCCGTCTCCAATAATCCAAAGCTGCGTGCAAATATCATTTTTCAGAACAAAAGAGTATGCTCTAAGCAAATTAAAGTAATCCTTTTGTTTAACCAATCGACCTATGGAAACGATGATTTTCGTATTTTCATCGACCCCATTTTTTGATCTCAACGCCCGACGGGCAGCAACCGATGATCGAAAACGCTCCGTGTCAATTCCGTTTGATACCGCCAGCATCGAGCCGGGAGCAACGGCGCCTTTAGCTTCGAAAGCCAGCACAGCTTCTGCACTAACGTTTGTCGTAACATCGGACAGGCGAGCAGTTGCTCTGTATGCAAACATGCGTAGTTTTCCGCCTTCGTTCGTATTGTGCGCAGTGCAAATAAGCCTTGGAATACGGATGCTCAGCCGAACAAGACGTGCCAGGATGTTAGCGTGAAACATGTGACTATGAACGACATCAGGAGAAAAAGATCGGATGATTCGACGGACGTCGAAGTATGCTTTGATGAACCCACTGACAGATTTTTTAATTTGAAGACCAATTATATCAATTGCTTTCGAATTTGGAATCGTCAGCGCGGGTCCCGTAAGATAACAGATCGCAACTTCATGCCCTTGCCGTGAAAGGGCATCTGCAATATCAACGACCTGACGCTCCGCACCGCCAATGCCGAGTCCTGTAATTAAAAAAAGCACTTTCATTGAGATGCTCTTCGAAATATTGCATAAAACAAACATTGAATGGCACGTATCGCACACTTGGATTTTCTTATTAACGAATCCTCTCTAAATATCTGAGATCTATAAAAAAGACCAAACCCTCGTGGGTTTTTTCTCAAGTTGTACTTAAAGTTAGCAGTATATCCATCGGATAAATATTCACACAAGTAAATTGCTTTATTCGGAAAAAAAATAATTTCCCCTTCATCGCCAATACTGTTCCAGACATAGAGCTCAGGAACGAATTTTTCCCCATCAATTACAGGAAACGGATGAGCGCGAAGGGATTTTGTGCGAAATACGTATGCCAAGTCTCCACCAAAGAATCTCCCCGCCTCAGATGGATGCATGAATAATGGTTTGTCTTCAACGATAATCTTGCCGACAAGATCATGATTAAAATATGCTCTTCGATAGCATAATCAAGATAAATCTTTATTATCGTAAGCATGAATATCATTAATTACTACTTCAATCGCATCCTTGACAAGTGCGTCATCACTGTCGATATTTTTAAACCAATCCTTTGTTTCGTCCGTACTGCCATCATCTACCAGAATCCATTCGAAGTCTTTTGAAGTCTGTGACTTGAGGCTTTCACACAGACGAGGTAGAGTATGATATCTGTTATACGTTGGGGTAAGGACAGTGATCATCCTATTGGCTTCCTGATTATTGTTTTCATGATCAAGAGGAAAAATTTTCCTCCATAGCTAAACCGATTTCTAAATAAAAGAAGCAATCTTTGAATCTTATTGCAATGGGGAAATCTTAGGTACTCAGAAAACAATCTTTTTGACTCATCTTCAAGGTCATTTTGATATGCCTCAAAGAATGCGCGCTTCTCTTCGTAGTGCTTTAAAGTGAGTACAGGTCGAGAAAAATCAAGCGTCCTTCGTATAAAAGAAAGTAATTTATAATCAATATTACCCGTCACGTTGTTTTCGTGCTGCCTGTAAAGCATCAATGGTTTTTGAAGAAAGTAAACCTTGCCAAAAGAATGCGCCAGCAGAGAAACAATGTCATCGTGCATGAAAATGATGTCAGCTTTGTAATTAGCAGCCAAGGAACAAAGTTTTTTATTGAAAAGCATCGAACAACCTTGATACCCACCATTAAAGAACAAAAATTCATTGAGTGTTTTTGCGTGATGGCGGGAGACACTCTGCACCGTAATTACACCATCTTTATCCGAGTATCCATATGCATCGCAATAAACCAGTGACGGCGTATCAGGATCGAAGTGCTGTTCCGCATAATGAAGCAGATTCTCAAGCTTTCGTTCCAACCAGATGTCGTCCTGATCGCAGAAAATCGCATAAGGAGCCGTTACGTTTTTAGTTAATAACAAAAATCCCTTTCCTGGACCGAGATTTATTTTCTCTTCATTTTCAACCACGCGGATTCGATGATCATTTCTAGCAAACTCATATATTATGTTCAATGTATTATCGGTAGAGCCATCATCTCTAATCCATAAAATCCATTCATCATAAGTTTGTTGCTGCAGGGAAAGTATCTGATTTCGCAGGTATCGTTCGCCGTTATATGTAGCCATGAGAATATCAACCGACATCAAACCTTCTCCGTGACACGATAAATATAAAGGCAAGCATTATGGCTTCTTGAATGTGCTGTGATAACATCATCAGTAACGTTTCTGCGAAAAACTGTCCAACCAGACAGATTGAAATCATTGCATACAATCCCAAATAATAGCCTTTATTCATGACGGCAAGCCAAAAAAGAATACAAAACAAAAATGCATAGAATAATGCTCCCACTGCGACCCCAATCAGCGAGAAATCATGTAAAAAAGGCTGCATTACAGTATAAACATTTGTAGGAAATGGAATATAAACATAATCTGAAATCACATCAATAGGGGCTGGACTCAACCCAAAGAAATTTCCCATCGCATAGAAAAATCTAAAGACATATGGTGCGGTATATTCTGACACGACAGGCTTTACATAACCGAGAGCGACTATGGGTGAATAAACGTACGTTGCCAATACATCCAGAAAACCTGCTTCGTCTTGTTCTCCCTTACGTATGAAGTGCACGACAAGCATAAGCACGAATGTTCCACAGACGATTGCGGCTATCCTACCCATACGAATCCTTCCTTGAAGCCCTTTTATGATGCTCCAAGCAAGAATTGGCGTCAGCACAGCAAACTTCCCCATGGTTGCAATCGCATATGACATCATCCATATCCAACAGATTATGCGCAAATGGCGGTTACGCTTGTGCGTATAAATGTGCTCAAAGGTAAAGAGTGCGAAGATGAGTGGATAGAAACGCCCGACCGTACCGAGCGGCTCAAAACCTTCAAGCCCATTCGAGGAAAGACGCAGGTTCAGAAAAAAATGTTCTGGCCCGCTGCTTCCAACAACCCAAATTCTGTACCATATCCATACTACTAGCCCAAGAAGGAGGTAAAAGTAGTTGTCAGGTCCCGGACGATTACGTGGCACTTTTATGAAAAGTTCCGGTTTTTCTTTGTACCATCTTTTCATGGCCTCGATGGGCGGGACATGCCCCAGGGCTTTCTGGGGAATGTGGTGATTGTACAGCCAGACGTAGCGATGAATCGTTGCCTCCAGCGCTTCGCGGCTGTCGAAGCGATGGGTGGCGAGTACCTCGCTGATGCGCCCATTGAAGCGCTCGACCATGCCGTTCGTCTGCGGACGGCGAGGTTTGGTCAGCCGATGCTCGATGTCGAGCGCCTGGCACAGTTCATCGAAGGCATGCGTTCCCGTAGGAGTACGCTCGCCGCGGGTGATGAAGCGGTCGGTGAACT
>NZ_LIPU01000026.1:0-10721 GCF_001418245.1 Tepidiphilus thermophilus | reverse complement strand
CTACGGTAGCGCTCCACCAGCGCCATCACTTCATCGACCGGCGCCTTGCGGTGCGAGACCTGCCTCAGACGCCGGTCAACCAGGCCCTCCAACCCCTCCTCTTCGTAGCGGGCAATGTAGCGCCGAAATGTCCGGTCACACACCCCCAGGAGCCTGGCCGCCTCTTCCTGCGTCAGCCGACCCGACTGCCAGCCCTCGTACGCTTCCTCAAACCGCATCTTCCGTACCTCCTGTAGCAACTGCGTCCGTCTCATTAGGCACCTCCTTCCATACCTAATGAAAACCGGACAAACCTCGTGCTACAAGTCCGGACAGTTTATTTGTTCGCTACAATCAGGCGACAACTATCTTGACTTGTTCCGGGTTCTATGGCAAGCTTTTTCGCCATCAGTATCCGGGCGCGTTGATGTGGCTGGTAACACTTGGGGTGTGGCTGCGCTTTGGCTTGGCTGCGGCGTATCTGACCGTGCGGCGTTTGCTCGCAGGGGTGGGGTTGAAGCGTGGCTGAGTTGCGCGTTGGCGTGCTGGGCGCAAGCAGTTTGGTGGGTAGGCATCGTCTCGGTGGTGCTGCGCGGCGGCTACGAGGCCGCACGCCGCTTCTGCGAACGGACCCGGCTGTTCACCCTGGCCGAGTCGCTCGGCGGCGTGGAAAGCCTGGTCAACCACCCGGCGGTCATGACCCACGCCTCGGTGCCCCCGGAGCGCCGCGCCCGCCTGGGCATCTCCGACGCCCTGGTGCGCCTGAGCGTGGGCGTGGAGGCGCTCGAGGACCTGCGTGACGACCTGGAGGATGCGTTGCGCTGATGGCGGAGAGCATGAGCCAACTGTTGCCCAGGGTCCTGCAGTATCGTTCCCTGCTGGCTGAGCTGACCAAGCGGGAGATCCTGGGCAGGTACCGCGGCGCGGCGATCGGGTTGCTGTGGTCGCTGATCAGCCCGTTCCTGATGTTGATGGTCTACACCCTGGCGTTCGGTTACATCCTAAAGAGCCGGTGGCCTGGCACCTCGGGCTCGACCACGGACTTCGCCCTGATCCTGTTCACCGGCCTGATCATCCACGGGTTCTTCGCCGAGTGTCTGACGCGGGCCCCCAATCTGGTCCTGTCCAATCCCAGCTACGTGAAACGGGTGGTGTTTCCGCTGGAGCTGCTGGCCTGCAGCACCATGCTCACCGCCCTGTTCCACCTCGGCATGAACGCTCTTGTGCTGATCCTGCTCAAGTGGGTCTGGCACGGGGAGCTGTTCTGGCACACGCTGCTGCTGCCGGTGGTGATCGCGCCGCTGGCGATCCTGGCCGTGGCGGTTGGCTGGTTCCTGTCCGCGCTCGGCGTCTACCTGCGCGACATCGGCCAGATCGTCGGCGTGCTGGCGGCGGCGATGCAGTTCCTGTCCTCGGCCATCGTGCCGGTGGACAGCCTGCCCGAGAGCTACCGTTGGGTGTTCTATGCCAACCCGCTGACCATGATCATTGACCAGGCGCGCGAGGTCGTGATCTGGGGGCGGATGCCGGACTGGAGCGCCCTGGGTCTGTATACCGCCTGTGTCACCATGCTGGGGGCGCTGGCCCTGGCCGTCTTCCGCAGGATGCGCGGAGGGTTCGGCGATGTCCTCTGAGCGGCAACAGCCGGCTCTGGGCGAGCCGGTGATCCGGGTGGACGGGGTCGGCAAGACCTACCGGATGTACGAGAAGCCATCGCAGCGCCTGTGGCAGGCACTCACCGGCCGCGACGGCAAGCACCGGGAGTTCCACGCCCTGCGCGACGTGTCCTTCCAGGTTCGGCGCGGCGAAACGGTGGGCATCATCGGCCGCAACGGTTCGGGCAAGTCCACGCTGCTGCAGATCATCGCCGGCACCCTGAGGCCGACCACCGGCACCTGTCAGGTGCACGGCCGGGTGGCCGCCCTGCTGGAGCTGGGCAGCGGCTTCAACCCCGACTTCACCGGGCGCGAGAACGTCTACCTCAACGGCACGATCCTGGGCCTGACGCGCGCCCAGATCGACGAGCGCATGCAGCAGATCCTGGACTTCGCCGACATCGGCGAGTTCATCGACCAGCCGGTGCGCAGCTATTCCAGTGGCATGGCCGTGCGCCTGGCCTTCGCGGTCATCGCCCATGTGGACGCGGACATCCTCATCGTCGACGAGGCGCTGTCGGTGGGCGACGCGTTCTTCGCGCAGAAGTGCATGCGCTTCCTGCGCAACTTCCAGAAGCACGGCACGCTGCTGTTCGTCAGCCACGACGCGGCCGCCGTCACCAACCTGTGCTCCAGGGCGATCTGGCTGGAGGACGGACAGGTGCGGATGGAGGGCAGCGCCGGCGCCATAGTCGAGGCCTACATGGCCCAGCAGCACGCGCGCGGTCGCGCCGACGCTGTCGGCGAGGTCGTCCACGTGGACGTGGGCGTGGAGCGGCGCAGGCAGCGGGAGGAGGCCTGCCGGGAGGACTTCCGCAAGAAGCTGATGGACGAGCTGGGCGTCTGCAACCGCCTGGCGGTGTTCGAATTCGACCCGGACCGCGCCGGCCCGCAGTTCGGCGCCGGCGGTGCCACCATCGTGGACGTGGCCCTGCTGGATGCCGAGGGGCAGCCCGCTCCGCTGCTTTCCGGTGGCGAAGTGGTCAACCTGCGCATCAGCGTGCGTGCGAACAAGGCGCTGGAGTCGACGATCGTCGGCTTCTACGTGAAGGACAGGCTGGGGCAGCGCCTTTTCGGCGACAACACCTAT
The DNA here is from genome assembly GCF_001418245.1 of Tepidiphilus thermophilus. Lineage (NCBI taxonomy): Bacteria > Pseudomonadati > Pseudomonadota > Hydrogenophilia > Hydrogenophilales > Hydrogenophilaceae > Tepidiphilus > Tepidiphilus thermophilus. The sequence continues at coordinate 7,997 of NZ_LIPU01000026.1, read as the reverse complement.
CTGGCCTATCGCAACGCCGATACGTCCATGGCGGCCGGTGAGGTCATCGATGCGACTTTCCGGTTCCGCATGCCGGTGCTTCCATCGGGAAGCTACATGGTGGACGCGGCGGTCGCGTCCGGAAGCCAGGACGACCATACCCAACAGCACTGGCTGCACGATGCCCTCGAGTTCCGTGCGGTCGACGAAACCATGCGCCATGGGCTGGTAGGCATCCCCATGGCCGCCATCGAGATTGCACGCAGGCAGGGCGAATGAGCATGAAATTCACGGGCGAGCGCTTCATCCCCACGGAGGGGGGCGAAATCCGCCAAGAGCACCTCCATCGCTACTCCTGGTGCCTGTCGGCGGTGGCGGGCAAGGACGTCCTGGACGTCGCCTCGGGGGAGGGCTATGGCAGCGCCGCCATGGCTCGGGTCGCGCGTTCCGTCGTGGGCGTGGACATTTCGCAGGAGGCGGTGGAACACGCCCGGACGAAGTACGCCGGTATCGCCAACCTCCGCTTCGAACAGGGTTCGGCCGCCGCGCTCCCTCTGCCGGACAACTGCGTGGACGTGGTCGTCTCCTTCGAGACGCTGGAACACCTCCATGAGCAGGAGGAGATGATCGCCGAGATCCGGCGCGTCCTCAGGCCGGAGGGCTGCCTGATCCTTTCCTCGCCCAATCGCAAGGTGTATTCGGAGAAGGCGGGCCACCACAACGAGTTCCATGTCCGCGAGCTGGACATGGCCGAGCTGTCCGAACTGCTCGGGCGCCACTTCCCGGCCGTGCGGTACGTCGGCCAGCGTCTCGCGGTGGCCTCCACGATCACCCATCTGGCGCCCGACCGCCTGTCGGGAAGCTGGCAGGGCCTGGCCGAGGCGGCGGGGGCCGTCGAGGAGCGCGTGGCCACGTGGGACGAGCCGGTGTACTTCATCGCCTTGGCGGCCGCGGACGAGCGCCTGCTGCCCGGGCTGGGGCCGTCCATCCTGTTGTCGGAGACAGAGGATCTCTACGAGCGCCACCGTGAAGTGGCCAGGTGGGCACAGGCGCAGGACAAGGAGATCACCGAGTGGCGCTCCCGTTACGCGACTCTGCAGGGCGAGTTCGAGGAGCGGACCGCCTGGGCGCTGTCCCTCGACCGGGAGCTGGGTTCGCTCCGGGATACGCTCGGCGAGCTGCGCCAGGCACATGAGGCGCTGGAGCAGGCGCACACGGCCCTCGAGCGTAGCCACGGCGAGGTCCGGCGCGAGTACGACGATCTCCGGCGGACGCACGAGGCCCTCGAGCGTAGCCACGGCGAGGTCCGGCGCGCGTACGACGATCTCCGGCGGACGCACGAGGCCCTCAGGAACCTGCTCCAGGCGGTACTCTCGTCCCGCTCCTGGCGGGTAACCAAGCCCCTCCGCTTCGCTGCACGCGTGGCGCGCGGCGACTGGGCAGCAGTGGTCGCTTCCCTGCGCGGTCGCGGGCTGGGATCGCATCCGCTGTTGGCGCCCTTCGCGACGCCGGTCCGGCGGTGGCTGCTGGCGAGGACGGAGAAGCAGCGGGCCAGGGCGATCACCGCGCAGGTGGTGACCGCAGTCCAGGACGTGGAGCACGTCCTGGATGGTCTTGCGGTGCCGGTGTTCGACGCGCCCCGCGTGTCCATCATCATTCCGGCCTACGGCAACCTCGGCTACACCGCCGCCGCGGTTCGCTCGATCGTCGAATCCGCGCCGCGCGTGCCGTACGAGATCATCGTCGCGGAGGACGCCTCCGGCGATCCGGAGATCGGGCGCCTGGCCGGGGTGCCGGGGCTGCGCTACCACGAGCATCCGCAGAACCTCGGTTTCATCCGTTCCTGCAACGCCGCGGCCGAACTGGCGCGCGGCGAGTACGTGTGCTTCCTCAACAACGACACCCAGGTGATGCCGGGCTGGCTGGACGGCCTGCTGGACGTGTTCGCCGACCATCCGGACGCCGGCATGGCCGGTTCCAGGCTGGTGTATCCGGACGGTCGCCTGCAGGAGGCCGGCGGCATCGTCTGGCGCGACGGCTCGGCCTGGAACTACGGCCGCCTGCGCGACCCGGGCGAGCACGAGTTCAACTACGTGCGCCCGGTGGATTACTGCTCCGGCGCCAGCATCCTGCTGCCGCTGGCCCTGTTCCGTGAGCTGGGCGGTTTCGACGAGCACTACTGTCCGGCCTACTGCGAGGACTCGGACCTGGCGTTCAAGGTGCGCCAGGCCGGGCGTCAGGTCTACTACACGCCGTTCTCCACGGTGGTGCACTTCGAGGGCATCTCGCACGGCACCGACACCTCCGGCGGCGTGAAGGCCTACCAGGTTGCCAACCAGGAGAAGCTGCGCAAGCGCTGGGAGGGCGCCCTGCAGGCGCACTATCCCAACGGCAAGCACGTGTTCCGTGCCCGCGACCGCTCGTGGGGCCGCAAGGTGGCGCTGATCGTGGACCATTACGTGCCGCAGCCGGACCGCGATGCCGGCTCGCGGACCATGGCGGCCTTCATCGACGCCCTGCTGGGCGCCGGCTGGGTGGTCAAGTTCTGGCCCGACAATCTGTGGCTGGATCCCGACTACGCGCCGGCACTGCAGCGCCGCGGCGTGGAGGTCATCTACGGCAGCAGGCGGGTGGGTGGATTCGAGGAGTACCTGCGCGAGTGTGGCGCGGAGCTGGACGCGGTGCTGCTGTCCCGCCCGCAGATCTCGGTGCCGTACCTGCAGGCCCTCCGCAGCGTCGTGCCGCAGGTGACGGTGGCCTACTACGGCCACGACCTGCACTTCCGCCGCCTGCTGCGCGAGGCGGACGTGTCCGGACGCGAAGACCTCCGCGCCGAGGCGGAGCGCTTCGAGGCGATGGAGCGTGAGCTGTGGCGCGGCGCGGACATCGTCCTGTATCCGTCCCAGGAGGAGGCCGACGAGGTGGCGGCGCTGCAGCCGGGCACGCGCGTGCGCGCCATCGCGCCCTACGCGTTCGACCGCTTCAACGACGCCGCCGAACCCGATGGCCGTTCCGGGCTGCTCTTCGTGGCCGGCTTTGCCCATTCGCCGAACGTGGATGCGGCCCTGTGGCTGGTGCAGGAAGTGATGCCCCGGCTGTGGCGCACGTATCCGGACCTCAGGCTCTCGCTGGTCGGTTCCAAGCCGACCGACGCGGTCCGCGCGCTCGCCGGCGGGCTGGTGGAGGTCACCGGCTACGTGAGCGACGAGGAACTGGTCCGGCGCTACCATCAGGCCCGCGTGGCGGTGGTGCCGTTGCGCTACGGTGCGGGAGTCAAGGGCAAGGTCGTGGAAGCGCTGCAGAACGGCGTTCCCGTGGTGACGACCGGGGTGGGTGCGCAGGGCATGCCGGGTCTGGAGGACGTGGCGGCCGTCGAGGACGGTCCGGAAGGGCTGGCGGATGCCATCGCCGCGCTGCTGGCCGACGACGAGCTGTGGCGCCGCCGCTCCCGCGCCGGTGCGCGCCTGGCCGCCTCGCTGTTCTCCCGCCAGGCGCTGTCGGCGCAGCTGGTGGACGCCCTCTCGATCGAACCAAGCAAGGAAAACCGGAAATGATCGTCAGATCCCGCGCGCCGTTGCGCCTGGGCCTGGCTGGTGGCGGTACGGACGTGTCGCCGTTCAGCGACCAGCACGGTGGCTTCGTCATGAACGTCACCATCGACAAGTTCGCCTACGCGACCGTCAGCGACGCCCGGTCGGACCTGGCGGAGTTCGAGGCGCAGGACGCCGGCCACGCGGACCGGATGGACCCGGCCAGGGTGGACCTGGCGCCGGGCCCGACCCAGCTGATGCGCGGCGTCTACCTGCGCGTGTGCCAGCAGTTCCTGGGCGGCAAGCGTCCGGCGCTGCGCGTGCGCGCCCACTCCGACGCCCCGCCCGGCTCCGGCCTGGGCTCGTCCTCGACCATGGTGGTCACCCTGGTGGCCGCGTTCAACGAGTACTTCGGCCTGGCCCTGGGCGAGTACGAGATCGCCCACCTGGCCTACGAGATCGAGCGCAAGGACCTGGGCCTGTCCGGCGGCAAGCAGGACCAGTACGCCGCGGCGTTCGGCGGTTTCAACTTCATGGAGTTCTACGCCGGGGACCGGGTCATCGTGAACCCGCTGCGCATCAAGGACTGGGTCTGGTGCGAGCTGGAGGCCAGCCTGGTGCTGTACTTCACCGGCGTGTCGCGGGCGTCGGCCGCCATCATCGACGAGCAGTCGCGCAACGTCCGCGAGGGCAGGACCCAGTCGCTGGAGGCCATGCACCGGCTCAAGCTGGAGGCGGTGCAGATGAAGGAGTCGCTGCTGCGCGGCGACCTGGCGCGGTTCGCCGAGGTGATGCAGTCGGGCTGGGAGGCCAAGAAGAAGATGGCCAGCAGCATCACCAACCCGATGATCGACCAGATCGAGGCGCTGGCCTTCGCCAACGGTGCCCGCGCGGCGAAGGTCTCCGGCGCGGGTGGCGGCGGGTTCATGATGTTCGTCTGCGACCCGTCCGAGCGGGTGCGCCTGGTGCGTGCCCTGTCCGGTGCCGGTGGCACCGTGTACGACACCCATTTCACTCCCTACGGAGCCACCTCGTGGAAAATCGGATAAACCAGTTCGTCCAGGCCGAGTTCGACAAGACCCTGGCCAACTTCAACGCGATGGCGGCCGATGCCGGCCTGCGTGAGCAGATCGCCCGGGCCGTGGCCATCTGCGTCGAGGCGCTGCGGGCCGGCCGCAAGATCCTGTTCTGCGGCAACGGCGGCAGCGCCGCCGACGCCCAGCACTGGGCCGGCGAGCTGGTCAGCCGGTTCTACTACGACCGCCCGGGCCTGCCGGCCATCGCGTTGACCACCGACACCTCGATCCTGACGGCGATCGGCAACGACTACGGCTACGACTACACCTTCGCCCGCCAGGTCGAGGCACTGGGCCAGGCCGGCGACGTGCTGGTGGCCATTTCCACCTCCGGCCGCTCGAAGAACGTGCTGCGCGCGCTCGACGTCGCCGAACAGAAGGGCATCAAGGTGATCGGCTTCACCGGTGCCTCCGGCGGCGACATGGCCGGGCGCTGCGAGGTGTGCTTCAAGGTGCCGTCCACCGAGACGCCGCGCATCCAGGAGGGGCACGAGTTCATCGGCCATCTGCTGTGCGCGCTGATCGAGAGCGAAATCTTCCCGCGCTGATGGCCGCCGAGGAGATCATCATCCTGGTCGGCGGCCTGGGCACGCGCCTGCGCCAGGTCGTCCCGGACCTGCCCAAGCCGCTGGCCCCGGTGGCCGGCCGCCCGTTCCTGGCCTGGCTGCTGGATGCCTGCGCGGACGCGGGCCTGCGCCGGGTGATCCTGGCCACCGGCTACCGCGCGCACCAGATCGAGGAACAGGTGGGCGACCGCTGGCGGGACATGGAGGTCGTCCATTCGGTGGAGGAGTCGCCGTTGGGCACCGGCGGCGCCATCCGCCAGGCCCTGGCATACGTGCGGGGCGACGGCGTCCACTTGGCCAACGGCGACACTTTCCTCCGCTACGACCCGCGGGCGCTGGAGGACGCCACCCGCGCGCGTGGTTGCGTGCTGGGGATCGCCCTGGCGGCGGTGGACGACGTCGGCCGCTACGGCGCGGTGGAGGTCGCCGACGGGCGCGTGGTGGGCTTCCGCGAGAAGGGCGGCGTCGGCGCCGGTCTGATCAATGCGGGCAGCTACTTCCTGGCCGCCGAGGGATTCGCGCGCCTGCCGGACGCCGCCGGCGCCTGGTCGTTCGAGGAACAGGTGCTGCGCCCGTGGAGCGCGGCCGGGCAGGTGGCGGCGTTCGAGCGCACCTCCGACTTCATCGACATCGGCGTGCCCGAGGACTATGCCCGGGCGCAGTCGCTGTTCTCCGCGCCCCCGCCATGAGCGCCGGGATCCGCGAACCCGTGGTGACCTCCACGCCGGAGGCCGCCGGACTGGCCGGCCCAGGCCCGCACAAGGCATTGTTCCTGGACCGGGACGGCGTCATCAACGTCAACCACGGCTACGTCCACACGCCCGGGCAGACCGACTGGGTGCCCGGCATCTTCGACCTGGCTCGGGCCGCACGTGCCGCCGGCTACGCCTTGGTGGTGGTCACCAACCAGGCCGGCATCGCCCGCGGCTATTACGACGAGGCGCAGTTCCGCGCCTACACCCGCTGGATGCACGCGCGCTTCGCCGAGGAGGGCGCGCCGCTGCTGGCGACCTATTACTGCCCGCACCACCCGGAGGCGGGGCAGGGCGCGTACAAGGTGGCCTGCGCCTGCCGCAAGCCGGAGCCGGGGATGCTGCTGGAGGCCATTGGCCGGCACGGGCTGGATCCGGCCGGGTCGGTGATGGTCGGCGACACGCCCAAGGACATGGAGGTGGCCGCGGCTGCGGGGGTCGTCCGCCGGTTCCTGCTGTGCGGCCCCGGGGCGGAGCCGGGCGAGAGTGCGGCGGGGATCGCGGTCGCCAGCCTGGACGAGGTTGCCAGGACGCTGGTGGCCGGCGCCGGGGGGGCCGCTCCGGCGGCCGGCCGTCACGGTTCGCGCGCGCCGCTGGCGTGAAAGCTTGAAGTGCATGGGCAATGCCCGGATCATCGGCGCCCGATGCGGCCGGTCGTCGCCAGGCACGGGCCCGGCGGACCACGCGACGCAAAGCGGCTTGCCATCCATGGATCCGACGACAGTGCCGGTTGGAGTAACGAGGTTCGAATTGCCTGCGGGAATCCCGCGGGTCTTTTCCTGAAAGGCGAGTCCGGTAACACACAAGAACGCCACCACGACACCCAGGATCCGCGCCGAGATCCAGGTCAGCAAGGAGCCCATGAGGGTTCTGGCCCAGCGCTTTGGCGTGAGTGTCTCCACCATCGCTCGCTGGAAGAAGCGTGCATCGGTTCATGACGCCTCCCATACCCCTCATCGACTGCAAACCACGCTGACGCCGGCCCAGGAGTCCATCGTGCTCGTCTTGCGTAAAAGCCTGGGCCTTTCGCTGGATGACCTGCTGGCAGTCGTACGCGAGTTCATCCATCCGACCGTCTCACGCGCTGCCTTGCACCGCATGCTCAAACGCCATGGAGTGTCGGCGCGCGAGGCATTGAGCGTGGATCGCCCCAGGACCAAGCCGTTCAAGGCCTACGAGCCCGGCTTCGTCCACATCGATGTGAAGTACCTGCCGCAGATGGCGGACGAAACCACGCGGCGTTACCTGTTTGTGGCCATTGATCGCGCCACCCGCTGGGTGTTCGTGCGTGTCTATGCCAGCAAGAGCGCTACCAACGCCCGGCGCTTCCTGAAGGAATTGCACAAGGCCGCTGCCTTCCGTATCCGAACGATCCTGACCGACAACGGCAAGGAATTCACGGATCGCTTCATCACACGGGGAGAGCGTACGCCGACCGGCAGGCATCAGTTCGATCAGCTCTGCGAGGAGCTAGGCATTGAGCATCGCCTGACCCGCCCAAAACACCCGCAGACCAACGGCATGGTTGAACGCTTCAACGGGCGCATCGCCGACATCCTGCGCACCCATCACTTCCATTCCGGCGAAGAACTTGAGGCCACCATCCTGCGGTATGTCTGGCTGTACAATCACCAACTGCCACAGAAAGCCTTGGGGCATGTCAGCCCCATCCAGGCCATGAAACAATGGCAGCGATCACACCCCGAACTGTTCAACAGACGTGTTACCAATCAGCCGGGACACGACACTGTAAATTTCCGTGGTGTTGGTCATGACGCCGGGGTTACGGGTTGAGGTTGAGATAGACCTTGCCGGTCATCCACTCGTCGTCGAGTTCGGCCAGCAGCGCCGAGACCAGGCGCAGGCAGGAATCCATGTTGGGGAAGATGCTGGCCAGTCGGGTGCGTCGTCGCAGTTCCCGGTGTCGGGTAGCAGGACGGCATTACTGCCGCCCCGCCCCCTAAGAACCGTACGTGCGAGTTTCCCCGCATACGGCTCAAGCCTCTGCAAAGCTCCTTTTGACAGGAGCCGGCAGTTCACTTACCACCTTGGCTGTGGAGCTGTCTGTGGCAGTTCGGGTGAAGGAGTTGCAGG
>NZ_LIPU01000025.1:0-11325 GCF_001418245.1 Tepidiphilus thermophilus | reverse complement strand
CACCCTTGAGCACCTTGACGGCATCGGCTACGGCAATGGCAGGCGGGATGCTGACAAACAGGTGGATGTGATCCGGCTGAATCTCCTTGGAGATCACCGGCCAGCCCCGCTCCATGCAAATCGCGTCCAGCATTGCCCCCGTTTCCTCAGCAACCGTTCCGGTCAGCACATCGCGCCGATACTTCGGACACCAGATCACATGGTAGGCAGTTTGATAGACGCAATTACGGTTTGTGACGACATCGACCATGCGTCACAGTTTATACCACATGGTGCGCTTCGCGCACCCGCAATTCCTCCCCTGACTCAAGTCAGGGGTTTCCTTGCGGAGATTCTATGAAGGTAAAGCGGACGGCCTTCACTTTTCGCCCTGCCTTGATTGGTTGCCACTGAATCAGCCAGCCGTCCTTCTCGATCAGTTCCGTGACCGCAGGCTCGATGATCCGGCGCTTGACCTGGCCGAAGTCACTGAGGCTCGGCGGCGCGTCCATTGAGGCTTTGAAGTCCTCGATGTCGTACTCGGCCCAGCCGGTGGACTGGAAGCGCGTCAGCAGCTCCAGCAGCTTCCACGAGTAGGCCGAGCGCAGCGCCGAGGCTTGCTGCAGCTGGTAGGTCGTGAACTGCGCTCTAAGGCCGGTCAGGTGCCGCATGAGATCAGGCCACCAGGCTATTTCTACCCACCCCTCGCCGTCCTGGTACTTCACCGACCCCACCCAGCGCATTTGTACTCGAGTGGGCGGTAACGGCTTGCCGTTCCGCTTCCAGGCCGGTTCGTAGAACGTGATCGAGCGGTTATGAACTACTCCCGCCAAGCCTTTCAGGCTATGGCGTGAGTTTCGCGCTTCTCTGGGAGTGCCGGAGCACCCGAAGGATGCTCCGGTCTTACCTCCCTCCACGCATCGGCCGGTTCCCGACCGGATAGCTGTTGCTCGACCCACGCCAGCAGTACCCGAGCGGCGTTTTCGTCCCGTGAACAGGACGCGCCACAAGGACACTCATGGCGTCGCTGGCCGAGCGGTTTCTTCTCTTGACGCCCGCAGGCGTGACAGGTCTGCGAGGGTTTGATCTGCCGCGTCGGGGCCTCCATCGCCCAAGCACCAGCTTCTTCCGCTTTGTACCTGAGCAGTCGATGGAAGGCTCCTCCGGCGGCATCAAGGATGCTGCGGTTCAAGCCCTTCTCGTGCTGACCGCCGGATGCGGTCATGTTCTTGATATTCAGCGCCTCTAGTCCCAGAACGGCGAACTCTCCAACTAGCCGAGCCGTGGTCTGGTGCAGGAAGTCGTGGCGCTGGTTCGCGACTTTCTCGTGCAGGCGGCGCAGGCGTTCGTATTCCCTTCGGAGCCGGTTGGAGACGGGGAAGCTCCGTGTCTTGCCTGACGCCTTCTTGGCCGCCTCCTCCTTGCGGGAGATGTCCCGCTGGACCCGGCGGATCTTGTCCAGGGTTCGAGCGAGATAGCGGGGGTTGTTGATGGGCTTGGTCCCTTCCGGCGTCGCGATGGTGGCGAAGGTCTCGACGCCCCAGTCCAGCCCGCCCATTTTCTCACCATGCTTGCGGGCAGGCTTACAGTCCAGCGTGATGCTGGCGTACCAGCGACCATTTTTTTTGAGAATCTCGCAAGTCTTTGGCGTCCCTGGCGTGCGCGGCTTGCCCCGGATGGGCACCTTGCCGACGCCCGACAGCCGCAAGGTGCCATGCTGCATGCGCTCGTTCGTGATTAACCGCCAGCCATCCCCATGAGTCTTGTAACCCCAGCCCTTGAAGCGGTGCAGCGGTTTGAAACGAGGGAAGCCAGGTGTCTCGCCCTTTTTCACGCGCCGGAAGAAGTGCTGGAACGCCAAATCCAGGCGCTTGAGGGTGACTTGTTCAGATTGGGCGTTGAGGCCGCGCAGCAGTTTCGATTGGCGACGCCATTCGGTCAGTTGCTTGCACTGGGCTGAAAAGCCCAGTGACACTTGCCGTTCGCCCCAGGCCCGGCGTCGCTCAGCCAGGGCCTCGTTCCACAACAGGCAGTGGACCCAGCGCTGATGCTCTAGGGCAGCCGCCTGGGCCGCCGTGGGATACAACCGATAGGTGACCTTGCGTTGAGCCATGCCATAATTATACTTGGTTATTATGTGCTCACAACCACTACGACAGCTATATCACTGCACTTTCCGGCTCCAGTACCATTTGGTTATGGTCACCAAGTACCGAAGGAAGTGCATCACCAAACCAATGCTTTCCCGCCTGGAGGAGATCGCTTGCGCCACGACCGAAAAGTGGGGTGGCGCGGTTCTGGAGTTCAACGGTGAGGCGGATCACGTGCATCTGTTGTTGGAGTTGACGCCGCGCACCGCGCCATCCGCTTTCGTCAATAATCTCAAGACCGTCACCTCCCGGCTCATCCGTAAGGAATTCGGGGACCACCTACAGCGCTACTACTGGCGCAAGCCGGTATTCTGGTCCCGCAGCTACTGCATCATTACCGTCGGCGGTGCGCCGCTTTCGGTGCTGAAGCAGTACATCGAGCAACAGGAATCACCCGAGTAATGGCGCTGTGCGCCATGCGCCGCTTCACCACCCCCTAAGCTGCTTCGCAGCTATAGGCGGAGCACTGCGGCGCAGTTTGGTAGGCAATGCACCACGATCCAACCGGATACGACAAGCGCCAGTAGGCGTTCGCGGTAATCCCCGGTGAAAATCCGCAGCGGGGCGACGAACCTGCGTCTGCTCGGCCACAACAGCGGCACGCCCGAGTTGCTCATCCAATCGCCGGCCAAGTGCGAGAGGTAACCCGCCGACAAGCCGACGACGAACGGTACCGAATAGCCCGGATGCCAATCGAGATGGCGCAGCGAATACCGGGCCAACGCAGACATGCCGACCACGGCAATCAGGCTGTGCGTCAAGCCTCGATGCCCGAACGCAGCGCAGAGCATCGTCGAGACCGGTCGCACCCGGCGTCCGAATGCGCTCTTAGGATGGTCGATGTCCGGCAACATGCTGCCCAGAACACCGCCGGCAACCATCAGGACCGTCTGCGGTGCCGACGCATCGAGCCACGCGGCTGTGAGCAGCGAAGATGCCGTGCCGAAGGCAATGTGCGTCGTTGCGAGCATTACAATCTCTTTTGCAAATTCCCCGTCCATAGCCACAGCGATAGCGCCATGAAGCACACCATGGCTGGTGCCGCGACGATCGGCATGGGAATCGGCAGAAAGAGCCAAAAAACCATCGCGATGCCAACCAGACGAAAAAAATGGATTCCGATCTTGTGGCGAATCGGGCTCTGGGAGACGAAGGCTGTCTTGCGGATTTCGCGCACGTAAAAGCCGTCGACTGCTGCCGCCAGAATCAGCGGAATACCAAGGAGCATCCACATCAGGAGCGTATAGGCTCGGCGGGCTGCCGTGGCCGCCCATATCACGCTCATATAGATCCGATCGGCGAGCCAGCGCTCGATGCTGTTGCCCTTAAGATCGTGCGCCGCTTTTTCCGCTTCCTTCGCGAATCCGCTAAAGACGGACAACGCTTGGGAATCGATCCACGTCTGCGTTCTTGGCCCGGCCCATGCCTCCATCTGTCTGCGCTCCGCATTCCAGGTCTCTTCCAGCACGTGCGAGGGAATCGATGCCCAAGCGGCCACGAATCCAACGAGCAAAATGGTGACGATGAATCCGCCCCAAGCGCTCTGCGTCTTTGTCTGCTGCCTACTCACCGCTTGCCTTCGGGCATTCTTGCTCAAACGCGACGTTTTCTTGCCGCTTGCGCATGCAAAATCGGCAGCCGTCCCTTGATCGTCAGACCCCCGGACAATCGGGCGAAATAATGAAGCGGCGGAAGCTCGCTGAGAATGGCTGGCGGTATCAGGTCGGCCTCTTCCTCGGTCGCCTGTTCCTGGTAGGAGGCGCTGTAGGCGTCATGGATGTTCGAATCGACGTTGTGGCCGTAACGGATCATCATCGACCTTGCCTTGATCTTCGGAATGCCATCGGCGATGTATTTCTGCGTTTCCGCGTCCTGCACACGCAGGGCGATCTTGTTGTTGGTGTTGGCAAGCACCTGGCGGGCCTTGTTCTCGTCGCCAAGACGCGAGGCGAAGTCCGCGAACGTTTGGGTTGCGATGGTCATTCGAAACCCCGCGCCGCGTCCCTTGTTCAGAAGCTGAATGGTCGGGTTGTTGATGACCTCTGCCGCCTCGTCCACGAACACGTTGATCGGCTTGATCGAGTCGATGCCGTAGTTGTACCGATCGCCGGCCACGGCGGTCAGGTCGGCAAGCAGGATGGAGCCGATGGCGCTCCCCACCGTGGCATCGGCCAGAGAGTCGAGGCCCACGTACATCACCTTGTCGGCCCGGATGATTCGCGCCATGTCCGTCACCAGTTTGTCGTGACCGACCTCGAAATCCGGCGAGAGAAGTTCCGTCAGCGGGTCGCTCGTGAGCATCGACAGGATGGGGATAAGGGAAGCCACCATCTTCTGGAAATGCTCCCTGTTGTGCTCGTAGGTGGATATCAGGCCGTCGAGATCGACCGACTGCGCCTCATGGATGACGATTTCCTTGTAAAAGGCGATGTAGGCCAGAAGCTGGTTTCCCTTGAACTGCTTGACGAAGCTGCTGGAACGGCTCTCCCAGTCCGGCACCTTGGTTTTGAAGTGCATGCGCAGCGCCTTCAAGAGGAGATCGTCCGGTCCACCTTCGATGTAGCGCCGCAGCTGGACGAGGTTCGGCCTCTGGCCGGTCGCGATCAGACCGTTTACGATGTCGTTGAGCACCTTCCAGCCGAAGGCCGTGAAAGGGTCCGCTCCCGTTTCCGATGGAATCAGTGCCGCAATACGGCTGGCGAGTTCCGTTTTGCGGTTCCAGTTGCGCAGCGGGTCGATGCAGGCCGATCTTTCGGGGTGGGCGGGATGGAAATAGACGAACCGTTCCGGCTGTCCGAGCGCTTCACAGACCTTGAGGGCATTCGATGCCAATCCATGGTCGCCCTTGGGGTCGATGATGATGACCGGCTCACCTCTGGCAATGGCTTGTGCGATCAGCAGGTCGAACAACCGCGTTTTGCCAACACCGGTACTCCCTACGATCAGGGTATGCCCCTCGAGCAAGCCAAGGTCGGCATACACGTCGTCTTCGCTGGACAGCCCATGCAGCCAATGGGCTCCATCCGTGATGAACTCTTTGCCGAAGGTCTTGGCCAAGCCTTTTCCGATCAAGGCATGCATTTTTCGCGCCTCGATGTCCGTCCAGGCGAATCCCTTGCCCAGCCACAGCAGACCGGGCTTTTGTTTCGAGATCAACTCTTGTGGCGTGACGAACTCCTTGCGGGTTTTTTCGACGGCTCTTCCTCTGGCCTGGCTTCTGACCCATGCCTGCGCCGCCCGCCAGGCGGCAAACGACAGGCAGGCGAGCGATGTCGCCACGCCCACTCTGGTCGGAACCGGCAACGTGGCCGTCACGGCAAGCGTAATGGCAGATGCCGACAGCCAAGCGAGCGACATCGGCCATTCGTGCACCTTGCGCCACGGTTCTTCGAAATCCACGGACTCGAACATGTCTTTACCTTACTTGCCGGCGATGGATCGATTTGAGTTCCTGAATTTGCTGCTCTGCCAGTCCATGATTGGCGCGTACGCGCTCGGAAACCGTTTGCCGGACCCTCTCGTCTAGGGCACGGCAGCGTTGCTCTTCTTGCGGCGTCTTACCGGGCCGAGAGCAGGCGTAGGCGTCCCGAAGAAGCCTGTCTCGTTCCTGGTCCGGCAGTGCAGCGCGCTGTCTTTGTGGTTCTTGCCCGTTCTGGAAAAAGAAGCTGCCATCCGCACGAGCGGCTTGCGCCCCGACGCCGAGCACGATCGCGAGCGCGAAAATGATCGAACCAGACATTTCTCTGCCTCTACTCTCAAGTTCCTGCCGTGGAAAACACCTCCTTTGCCTTTTCCTTGAACGTCTCGACATCGAGCCGGTATGCATCCGATTCGTCGTCCTTGTATTCCGCCAGCTTGGTTGCCAACAGACGCTTGGCGGCCTCGTAGCGCAGATAGGGGCGCGACACGAGTACGCGAACGATGTCCAGGGCGCCGTAGCGTCGGACGTTGTGACGCCATTCCTTGACATACTTCGCCGGATGGCGCGTTGCGGCTAGCCGTAACTTGCCGTTCGTGAGTTCCAGAACGACGACGTAGCCGCCTTGCTCCAGAAGCGCGGCTTCGACGTTGAGGTCGACGTATTCCGGTTCGCCGTCGTACAGCCAGGTCGTATGCAGGTTTTGCTGATGAACGGTTTTCATTCTCAAGTGATGAATTTCGCTTGCGGTTCGACTTGCCATGGACAAAGAATAGCGCAGCGTTCGTCCCGAACCTGCTCGAAAAGAGCATCGAACTGATCTGTTATGCCGCTTCTGCAGGAAAATCCCAGCCTCAGGACGCGGTGGGCGAAGTCGATGCGCATCTATCCACAGCGCCAACGTTGCGATGCCTTTAGTTTTTAATGATTAAAAAAAGATTAAAAAAAGATTAGGGCGATTGTGGATAACTTTTTTTCGCCAATGTTTGCAATGGATTTCACAAGATTTCCACAGGCCGGACCCTACCCGCTATCCCGATAGTCGCCTACCTGCTATCCCGATAGTCGCCTACCTGCTATCCCGATGCCCCCTACCCGCTATCCCGATAATTTTCGCCGGACCCTACCCGCTATCCCGATGCCCCCTACCCGCTATCCCGATAGCGCCAATCCATGTCCTCGCAGAGCTTGTGGATAATTCGCCCGATCTGTGGATAAATTGACCGATCTGTGGATAACGCATCGTTTTCGACCCTACCCGCTATCCCGATAGGGATTTGGCACGGTTTTTGCTTTTTCGTACGATCACCTTGTCTTCGTCGTCGATGGAGCACTCCCACCCCGTCGTCTCGGCCAGCTTCTCGAGAGCCCGCCGGAGCATCTGACGGAATTTCCACAGCTCCTCCGTGTCGCTGCCGCACAATTCCTTCAACGTGGCGACCTTGTACGCGTAAGGATCCGCGTGCGTGGAGTAGAAGGCATGGAGCCATTGGGCCAGAGGGTGCTTGCGAAGCATCTGCCGCTGCTCCCCGTCGAGAGCCGTCCAGCGTCCGCCCATGAAGAGCAATGCGAGCGCCTCGTTGATCTTGATCACGTACTCGTTGGTCTCTTCGTCCCTGAAACCGTCCTGGATCAGGGTACCGAAGTACGAGTAGCGTCCGTTAGAAATGCGCACCAGGCAGCTCGCAAGATCGTTGATGGCTTCTTTCAGCCACTCGTAGTCGGATTTCCCTGTGTTTCGTCCAATGGCCTTGAGAAAGGAGTACGCGGAAAAGCGAATCTGCTTTCCAGTGCCGTGTTTTGCTGCTAGATCCAGGCACTGCTCCCACACGTCGAGATGGGCTTGCGTTGGCCGATAGCCCCGCACCATGTAGACATCCAAGCCTTCCACGGAAGCGATTTTTTCTTCTCGCCGAAAAACCTTCTCCGAAACGCCAAACAGCGCCGAGCGAAGAACATCGTTCGGGAGCGGCTTGCCATTCGATGGCACAGGCAGACCCGCAGCGATGGCCTTCCGTTCCAGGCTTTCTCGTATCCGGTCCATGGCTTTGGCAATACCAGGATCCGGAATCGGTTCACCGGACGACTCGTGAAAGGGAATGGGGATCTGAGAAGTAGCGTTGTCCATACCGTCCTTATATCAGGACGGACGGGTAAAATTTTGGCTAAATACGCACTTTTAGGCAGTATTTCGGCATCGTTTCTGAATGTCGGCAACGGATGTAAATTGACACAGGCCAACGAGTGAAATCTGATACACCGAGTTGAGTAAAGATTGGCGTTTTTTTGGAACGCCGATGCTATCGAACGAGGTGAATGTGGAGATCGAGATTTTGCGCAAACACGGCCTGAGTCTGCGTCGCATTGCCCAAGAGGTGGGGTGCGGGCGACAATGCGTTTGCATTGACATGGCAATGCGGATGCATTACACTTATTCTGATAGCAGCCGGAGAACCGCCATGCCCGCCACCCTCGAAGCCGAATCGACGCTGACCGATCGCTATCAGACGACCGTGCCGGAAACCGTGCGCCGCGCGCTGCGCCTGGGTAAGCGCGACAAGATCCACTACACCATCCGCCCGAACGGTGAGGTGGTGCTCACGCGCGCGGCCCCCGGCGACAGCGACGACCCGGCGCTGATGCCGTTCCTCGGCTTCCTGGCCCGCGACATGGCCGAGCATCCCGAACGGCTCCAAGCGGTGGATGCCGGCCTCGCGCAACGCATCCAGGCGCTGGTCGGCGGTGTCGAGGTGGATCTCGAGGCTCCGCTGTCGGCGGATGATGAATGAGCGGCGCCCCGCTGGTCGTCAACGGCTGGGCCCTCTTCGCCCACCCGATCTTCCTCGACCAGCTTGACGCCCTGACCGCGCAGGTCGAGGCGCTCAGGCGCAAGGACCCGACCGGCTACGCCAAGAAGAACGCCACCAAGCGCCTGGCGGCCATCGCCAAGCTGGCGTTCGAGGTCATCCCTCAGGACCCCGCCCGGCCGGAGTACCGCCAGGGCGACACGCTTGGGCCCGAGCACAAGCACTGGTTCCGCGCCAAGTTCTTCCAGCAGTACCGGCTGTTCTTCCGCTACCACGCCCGGGCCAGGGTGATCGTCTACGCCTGGGTCAACGACGAGGACACGAAGCGGGCCTACGACAGCGCCGACGACGCCTACCGGGTGTTCCGCAGGATGCTCGACAGCGGCCGCCCGCCGTCGGACTGGGGCCAGTTGCTGGCCGAAGCCCGTGCCGAGTCGGAGCGCCTTCGCCGGCTCGCGTCGGGGGGCGGGGCCTGAATTGTCGTACCACTGAAGTTGGTCTTCCAACCGATGCCACGCTGGGTGTTCGGCCACCGATCCCTGCATAGTGCCCTGGCTCACCTGCCGACCGCCTTGGCTATCTGTCATCCCCCCTCCCGCCGCTTGGCTGTTCAAAGATGCACAAGTTTGACGTATCCTTGCTAAGATTACCATCATCACCGGCCCCTGCCTGGTACCGGGTGAGGAGGCGATGAAAGACGACACTGGAGAGATATTCACGCTCGACGAGGTGGCTGCCTACCTCAAGGTAGGCAAACGCACGGTCTATCGCTTGGCGGCGGGCAGGAAGATCCCCGCATTCAAAGTCGGTGGCACGTGGCGATTCCGGCGCCAGGAAATCGACCTGTGGATCAAGAAGCAGACGGCGGAAGCCCAGGGCGACGATGGTCCTGGCGGGGCTCATGGCGGCAATGGGTGAAGGGCTGCCGGATGCTCACACGACTGGACCGTCTCGTAGACGAAATCGCGGCCCTGCACAGCAAGCTGATCCTGCTTGTTGGGCGCCCTGGATGCGGCAAGAGCGCGCTGCTGGCCGAACTCGACGACGAGTGGATGACCGGCAAGGTCTATCTCAACCTCAACCCGTAACCCCGGCGTCATGACCAACACCACGGAAATTTACAGAAAAAAGGTTGCACAACCCGCAAGCGGCCTAAATTGTTGATTTGTATAGGTGCGTATGGCTAAACAAAGTAGGGTAAAGTCCGGCTACACCAAACTTGAAAACCGCCAGGGGTTTGCGCCCCTCGTGAGTTCGAATCTCACCGCCTCCGCCATCCCTTGCATACCGACGATCTGTTTTCGTGCCAAGGAACGCTGAAGGGGTTCAAAACTTCTCCGGTCGTAACACGCCCACTTCGAACGTATAAGCCACCACGGCATAATGGCGGAAGTAGTGGGTCAGGACGTGATCGAGAATCGCGTCGGCAACTTCCGGCGAACAGAGTACCTCGATGCGGACCGTTTTCGCGGCTTCCCATTCACCGCTGCGGGAACCGCGGGAGCCCTGACCGCGGACTTCGCAGACGCTGTAACCATGGGCACCCAGGCGCATCACGTCGGTAGTGAGCAGCCCTTCGATCGCTTCTTCGGCAATGATCACGACGAGTTGTCGGGTAGCGCGCGTTTTCATCTCGTTATCCAATGATCTGTTGGGATACGAAATAATACAGCGGGATGCCAACCAGAATGTTGAAGGGGAAGGTGACCACGAGCGATGCGCCGATCGAGAGCGCCGGGTTGGCTTCGGGCACGGCGATGCGCATCGCTGCGGGGGCCGCGATGTAGGAGGCGCTCGCGGCGAGCGTTGCCAACAGCATCGCGCCGCCTGCGGAAAGGCCGGCGATTGCCGCGGCGATGAATCCTAGGGTAGCAGAGATGAGCGGCATCACGACACCGAAAACCGTCAGAAATACCCCGGCACGCTTCAGCGCGTCGATCTGCCCGGCCGCGACGAGCCCCATTTCCAAGAGAAAGAGCGATAGCGCTCCTTTGAAGCCGACGAAATAGAACGGTTCGAGCGGGGCGATCTTTTCGGGGCCGGCGAGCCAACCCACGACGAGTCCCCCTGCCAAGAGCACGATACTTTTCCCTAAAAGGACCTCGTGCGCGAGTGGTCCCCAGCGGACGGTTTGGAGGTTACCCATCCGCGCCAGAAGAATCCCGACGATGATCCCGGGGATCTCAAGAAGGACGAGGAAAAGCGGCGCGTACGCTTCGAATGGGACGTTTTTGGCGCGGAGAAAGTCGAGCGCGACCGCAAACGTCACCGCGCTCACCGAACCGTAATGACCGGCGATCGACGCGGCGTCGGGCCGCGGCAGTCGACCCAAACGGGTGAGGATGGGAAACGCAACGAGCGGGATGAGCACGCCCAAGAGGATCGTTACCCCTGCTTTGGGTGCGACTTCGAAGAAAGGCTCTTTGGCAAGTTCCACACCGCCTTTGAGACCGATCGCCAGGAGCAGATAGATCGAAAGGGCTTCGTAGAGTTGTCCGGGGATTTTGAGGTCAGAACGCGCGAGTCGCGCCAGAAAACCCAGTACGAAGAAGAGCGGAACCGGATCGAATGCCATGATTGCTTCCGACGAAATGATCGTAATTCATAATTATAACGCCGTGCGCGCCGCATAGCTGTCACGCGAGTGCGCAATGCGCACCCCTACGGCGCGGGCGTTTGGGTAAAAATCTGGTTTGGCAAGCGTCACCTCGACCCAATCGATTTTCGGATCGTGGCGAAAGAGGTGGTCGACGAGTTCGGTGGCGAGCGATTCCAGGAGATCGACGTGGGGCTCCGTGTGCCAAGCGGTGATGCGGTCGACGGCGAGCGAATAGTCGATGCACGCGCCGGAACAAGTCAAGATAGTTGTCGCCTGATTCATAGAATCTCCGCAAGGAAACCCCTGACTTGAGTCAGGGGAGGAATTGCGGGTGCGCGAAGCGCACCATGTGGTATAAACTGTGACGCATGG
>NZ_LIPU01000024.1:0-16316 GCF_001418245.1 Tepidiphilus thermophilus | reverse complement strand
CGATCACGCCGCACACGCACTTCGAGTGCGAAGTGTACGTGCTCTCCAAGGAAGAAGGCGGGCGTCACACGCCGTTTTTCAGCAACTACCGGCCGCAGTTCTACTTCCGTACCACGGACGTCACCGGCGCGATCAAGCTGCCCGAAGGGGTGGAGATGGTGATGCCGGGTGACAACGTGAAGCTGGAAGTGAAGCTGATCGCCCCGATCGCGATGGAAGAAGGCTTGCGCTTCGCCATCCGTGAAGGCGGCCGCACCGTCGGTGCCGGCGTCGTCTCCAAGATCATCGAGTAAGTATCCGGTCTTAACCCCGCCGGGATTCGTTCCGGCGGCCGCAGGGGCATAGCTCAATTGGCAGAGCGTCGGTCTCCAAAACCGAAGGTTGGGGGTTCGATTCCCTCTGCCCCTGCCATCATTTCTTCGACGGACAACCCGGATCCATGGATCGTCTCAAATATCTGATCGCGCTGCTGCTGCTTGCGGCCGGCATCGCCGGCTACTACGTTTTCGGCGAATGGCCGCTCGTCGCGCGGGCCGCGGTCGTCATCGCCGGTACGCTCGCCGCGGCCGCCGTCGTGCTTTTCGCCACTCCTGCGGGGGCGCGTTTCCTCGAGTTCTGGCGCGGTACGCTCGCCGAGGTGCGTAAGGTCGCCTGGCCGTCGCGCAAGGAGACGATCCAATCCACGTTGGTCGTGTTTGCCTTCGTCACGACGATGGCGCTTTTCTTGTGGCTGACCGACAAGACCCTGGAGTGGGTCTTGTACGACTTGATCCTCGGGTGGAAGTGATGGCCAAGCGCTGGTATGTCGTACAGGCCCATGCGGGCTATGAAAAACAGGTGCAAAAGGCCCTGCAGGAGCGGATCAAGCGCGCCGGCATGGAAGACCTCTTTGGCCGCATCCTCGTGCCCGTGGAAAAAGTCGTCGAGATGCGATCCGGCCAGAAGACCGAGACCGAGCGCAAGTTCTATCCCGGCTACGTGCTCGTCGAAATGGAGATGAACGACGACACCTGGCATCTGGTCAGATCCTTGCCCAAGGTGTCCGGGTTCGTCGGCGGTACGCCCACCAAGCCTGCCCCCATCCCCGAGCGCGACGTCGAGAAAATCCTGCAGCAGATGCAGGAGGGCGGCGAGAAACCGCGTCCGCGCATCGTCTTCGAGCCGGGCGAGGTGGTGCGCATCAAAGAAGGGCCTTTTGCGGATTTCATGGGCACGGTGGAAGAGGTGGACTACGATCGCAGCCGCCTGACGGTGGCCGTGACCATCTTCGGCCGCGCCGCCCCGGTTCAACTGGAATTTTCTCAGGTCGAGAAGACCTGAGAGATCGCGGCGCAGCCGCACCCCGAGGAGCCGCCGTAACGGGCGGCGTTCGCACTCACATCTGGAGTCTCATTCATGGCGAAGAAAATCGTCGGCTATATCAAACTGCAAGTGCCGGCGGGCAAGGCCAACCCCAGCCCCCCGATCGGCCCCGCGCTCGGCCAGCGCGGCCTCAACATCATGGAATTCTGCAAGGCCTTCAACGCCCGCACGCAGGGCATGGAGCCGGGCTTGCCGATTCCGGTGATCATCACCGCCTATTCGGACAAGTCCTTCACGTTCATCTTGAAGACCCCGCCGGCCACCATCCTCATCAAGAAGGCCGTCGGCATCCAGAAGGGTTCGGCCAAGCCGCACGTCGACAAGGTCGGCAAGATCACTCGGGCCCAGCTCGAAGAGATTGCCAAGACCAAGATGCCGGACCTCACCGCGGCGGACATGGACGCGGCGGTGCGTACCATCGCCGGTTCCGCGCGCAGCATGGGCGTGACCGTGGAGGGGGTGTGACATGGCCAAGCTCAGCAAACGCATGCGCGCCCTGAAGGAAAAAGTCGACCGCAACCGCGCTTATGCCCTGGGCGAGGCGCTCGCGCTTGCCAAGGAAACGGCGTTGGCCAAGTTCGACGAATCGATCGACATCGCCGTCAACCTGGGCGTCGATCCGCGCAAATCCGACCAGGTGGTGCGCGGCGCCGTCGTGCTGCCCGCCGGGACCGGCAAGTCGGTGCGCGTGGCCGTCTTCGCCCAAGGGCCCAAGGCCGAGGAAGCCAAGGCCGCCGGAGCCGATCTCGTCGGCATGGAAGATCTCGCCGAACAGGTCAAAGCGGGCAAGATCGACTTCGACGTGTGCATCGCCTCGCCCGACGCCATGCGTGTGGTCGGCCAGCTCGGCCAGATCCTCGGTCCGCGCGGGCTCATGCCCAACCCGAAAGTCGGTACCGTCACGCCCGACGTCGCCACCGCAGTGAAGAATGCCAAGGCGGGCCAAGTTCAGTTCCGCACCGACAAATACGGCATCGTGCACGCCTCCATCGGGCGCGCCTCCTTTGCCGTGGAGGCGCTCGAGCAGAACGCCAAGGCGCTCGTCGATGCCCTCCTGAAGGCCAAGCCGGCGGCGGTGAAAGGATCCTACCTGCGCAAGCTCGCCGTCTCGAGCACCATGGGGGTGGGCATCAAGGTCGACCCGGCCTCGGCCGTGCAGGCGTAAAAAAGAACTTTGGGCCGTCGCGGCGGTTCGCCGTCGCGGCGGGTTGTCAAAGACCGCTGGGGGTTTTCGCCTCAAACGCATCGTTGCGATGCGCCCAGCGCAGATGGCGTCACCCGAAGCAGGAACTTTCCGGTTTGCCGGAACCGCTCCTGATGAAGGTCGCCGTGGCGCATCCCGGAAACGGGGTGCAGTAACCGTAGGAGTAGACCGTGGGACTCAATCTCGACGAGAAGAAGGCGATAGTCGCCGAAGTCGCGGCCCAGGTGGCCGGGGCGGGGGCGATCATCGTCGCCGAGTACCGTGGTCTCGAAGTCGCGCAAATCACCGAGCTGCGCAAGCGGGCACGCCAATCCGGCGTTTACCTGCGCGTGCTGAAGAACACCCTGGTGCGCCGGGCGCTCGCTGGCACTCCCTTCGAGTGCCTTGCCGATCGCCTCGTCGGCCCCCTGATCTATGGCATCGCCAAGGATCCGGTGGCCTGCGCCAAGGTGTTGTTCGACTTTGCGAAAGACGCCGAAAAGCTCGTGATCAAGGGCGGCGCCATGCCCAACTACCCGCTCGATGCGGCGGGAGTGAAAGCCCTGGCGTCCATGCCGAGCCGCGAAGAGCTGCTCGCCACCTTGGTCGGTACGCTGCAGGCGCCGATCGCCAAGTTCGTGCGCACGCTCAACGAGGTGCCCAGCAAGTTCGTGCGCACGCTCGCCGCGGTGCGCGACGCGAAAGAGACCGCTTGACCCCTTCGTAACCCCTTTTGCCTCCCGGGCGAAACCTATCAGGAGTGAATCATGGCTTTGACGAAAGAAGAAATCCTCGACGCGATCGCCAGCATGTCGGTGCTCGAACTCTCCGAGCTCATCAAGGCGATGGAAGAGAAATTCGGCGTCTCCGCCGCTGCCGCCGTGGCCGTGGCGGCTGCTCCGGCCGCTGGCGGCGCCGCTGCCGCGCCGGCCGCCGAAGAGAAGACCGAGTTCGACGTGATCCTGCAAGAAGCCGGCGCGAAGAAAGTCGAGGTCATCAAGATCGTGCGCGCGGCCACGGGCCTTGGCCTCAAGGAAGCCAAGGATCTCGTCGACGGTGCGCCCAAGCCCGTCAAGGAAGGTATCTCCAAAGACGAAGCCGAAAAACTCAAGAAAGAGCTCGAAGCCGCCGGTGCCAAGGTCGAAATCAAGTAATCGCCTCGCAGCCGTGCAGGAGGCTGGCGCCCCTTGGGCGTCAGCCTTTTCGCGCTTGTGCCTCGAGAAAACGGCACCGAGCCCGTCGCTGGCGGGCTGAGTCCCGTTTTCTCCCCCACGTCTGACATTGCCTGGAGCACTCATGGCGTACTCTTACACCGAAAGGAAACGCATCCGCAAGAGCTTTGCCAAGCGCAAGCCCATTTTGGATGTCCCGTTTTTGCTGGCTACCCAGGTCGATTCCTACGCCGAATTCCTTCAGCTCGGGGTGCCGCCCGAGCAGCGTGAAAACAAGGGGCTGCAGGCCGCGTTCCAGTCCATTTTCCCCATCGTCAGCGTCACCGGCAACGCCCGCCTCGAATTCGTCCAATATTTCCTTGGCGAACCGGTGTTCGACGTCAAGGAATGCCAGCTGCGAGGACTCACGTACTGCGTTCCGCTGCGCGCGCGCGTGCGCCTGGTGCTGCTCGACCGGGCCACCAACTACGAAACGGTCAAGGAAGTGAAGGAGCAGGAAGTGTTCATGGGCGAGATCCCGCTCATGACCGAGAACGGCTCTTTCATCATCAACGGAACCGAACGCGTCATCGTCTCGCAACTGCACCGCTCGCCCGGCGTCTTCTTCGAGCACGACAAGGGCAAGACCCACTCCTCCGGCAAGCTCCTTTTCTCGGCGCGCATCATCCCCTACCGTGGCTCCTGGATCGACTTCGAGTTCGATCCGAAGGATTGCCTGTATTTTCGCATCGACCGGCGGCGCAAGATGCCGGTCACGGTGCTGCTGCGCGCCATCGGCATGACCACGGAACAGATCCTCGAGACTTTCCACGATTTCGAAGACTTCCGCATCGAAAACGGCCGCTTCTTCTACCGTATCGTGCCCGAACGGCTCAAGGGTGAGATCGCGCGCTTCGAGATTCGCGACGCCGAGGGCAATGTCATCATTGCCAAAGACAAGCGCATCAATGCCAAGAACGTGCGCGATCTCAAGCGCGCGGGCATCAAGGAAGTGGAGGTCGACGACGAATTCCTGCTGGGGCGCATCATCGCGCGGGAACTGGTCGACCCTGAAACCGGCGAGATCATTGCGCACGCCAACGACGAGATCACCGAAGAGGTGGTCGAGCGCCTGCGTCAGTCCTCACTCAAGGGATTCCAGACACTGCTCGTCAACGACCTCGACCGCGGCCCCTATATCTCCCAGACCCTGCGGCTGGACGACACCACCGACGCCTGGTCGGCCAAGGTGGCGATCTACCGCATGATGCGCCCCGGCGAGCCGCCCACCGAGGAGGCGGTCGAAAACCTCTTCCAGGGACTCTTCTATTCGCCCGATCGCTACGATCTCTCGGCGGTGGGGCGCATGAAGTTCAACAGCCGCGCCTATCCGCCGCTCGAGCAGCTCGATCCCAATTCGCCCGACTGGATCAAGCGTTTCTTCGAGCGTGTCGGTCCCAGGGGTGCAGAGGGCAAGGGGACGCTGGACAATGAAGACCTCATCGCCGTGATCGCGCTCCTCGTCGAGCTGCGCAATGGTCACGGCGAGGTCGACGACATCGACCACCTCGGCAACCGCCGCGTGCGCTGCGTCGGGGAACTGGCGGAGAACCAGTTCCGTGCCGGGCTCGCCCGAGTCGAGCGCGCCGTCAAGGAGCGTCTGGTGCAGGCCGAGGCCGAAAACCTCATGCCGCACGACCTCATCAACGCCAAGCCCATTTCGGCGGCGATCAAGGAGTTCTTCGGTTCGAGCCAGCTCTCCCAGTTCATGGACCAGACGAACCCGCTCTCCGAGATCACGCACAAGCGGCGCGTCTCGGCGCTCGGCCCCGGCGGTTTGACGCGCGAGCGTGCAGGGTTCGAAGTGCGCGACGTGCACCCCACCCACTATGGGCGCCTGTGCCCGATCGAGACCCCAGAAGGCCCCAATATCGGCCTCATCAACTCGCTGGCGGTCTATGCCCGAACCAACAAGTACGGCTTCATCGAGACGCCGTACCGCAAGGTGATCGACGGGCGGGTCACCAATGAAGTGGTCTATATGTCGGCCATCGAGGAAGGTTCCTACGTCATCGCCCAGGCGAACTCGGAAGTCGACGCCGAAGGCCGGCTCACCGGTGCACTCGTCTCCTGCCGGCAGAGAGGCGAATTCGTCATGGTGCCGCCGGAGCAGGTGCAGTTGATGGACGTGGCGCCGCAGCAGATCGTCTCGGTGGCTGCCTCTCTCATCCCCTTCCTCGAGCACGACGACGCCAACCGGGCGCTCATGGGCGCGAACATGCAGCGCCAGGCCGTGCCCTGCCTGCGCCCGGAAAAACCCCTGGTGGGTACCGGCATGGAGCGCATCGCCGCGGCCGACTCCGGCACGGTCGTGCGCGCGCGCCGCGGCGGCGTGGTCGATTACGTCGACGCCAAGCGCATCGTCGTGCGCGTGCATGACGACGAAACCTCTCCGGGCGAAGTCGGGGTCGACATCTACAACCTCACCAAATTCACGCGCTCCAACCAGAACACCAACATCAGCCAGCGGCCCATCGTGCGCAAGGGCGACGTGATCGCTTCCGGCGACATCATCGCCGACGGTGCCTCTACCGACCTCGGTGAGCTCGCCCTGGGGCAGAACGTGCTCGTGGCCTTCATGCCCTGGAACGGCTACAACTTCGAGGACTCCATCCTCATCTCCGAGCGCGTGGTGGCCGAGGATCGCTTCACCTCGATCCACATCGAGGAGCTCACGGTCGTGGCGCGCGACACCAAGCTCGGACCCGAGGAGATCACACGCGACATCGCCTCCCTTGGCGAAGCGCAGCTTGGCCGGCTCGACGAATCCGGCATCATCCACATCGGCGCCGAGGTCAAGGCGGGCGACGTGCTGGTGGGTAAGGTCACGCCCAAGGGCGAGGCCCAGCTCACGCCGGAAGAAAAACTGCTGCGGGCGATCTTCGGCGAGAAAGCTTCCGACGTGAAGGACTCCTCGCTGCGTGTGCCCACCGGCATGAGCGGCACCGTCATCGACGTGCTCGTTTTCACCCGCGAAGGCATCGAGCGCGACAAGCGGGCGCAGTCCATCATCGACGACCAGCTGCGGGCCTATCGCAAGGACCTCAACGACCAGATGCGCATCTTCGAGCGCGATGCCTTCCAGCGCGTGCGCCGTCTGCTCGTCGGCCAGAAGGCCAACGGCGGTCCCAAGCGTCTGGCCAAAGGCAGCGTGATCGACGAGGCCTATCTCGATGCGATCGAACCGCATCAGTGGTTCGACATCCGCGTTGAGGACGAGACGCTCGCTGCCCAGCTCGAAGCCGTGCGCGAGGGCCTGGAGAAAATGCGCAAGGCCTTCGACGAAGCCTTCGAGCACAAGCGGCGCAAGCTCACCCAGGGCGACGAGCTGCCCCCGGGTGTGCTCAAGATGGTCAAAGTCTATCTCGCCGTCAAGCGCCGTCTGCAGCCTGGCGACAAGATGGCCGGCCGTCACGGCAACAAAGGCGTGGTCTCCAAGATCGTTCCGGTCGAGGACATGCCGTTCATGGCCGACGGGCGCCCCGTCGACATCGTCCTGAACCCCTTGGGCGTGCCCTCGCGCATGAACATCGGCCAGATCCTCGAAACCCATCTCGGCCGTGCCGCCCGGGCGCTGGGCGAGCGCATCGGCGAGATGCTGCGCCGTCAGGCGGCGGTGCAGGAAGTGCGCGACTTCCTCGAGAAAATCTACAACGAGCGCGGCCACAGCGAGGCGCTCGGCGAGCTCAGCGACGAGGAACTCCTCGAGATGGCGCGCAACCTCGAAAAAGGCGTGCCTTTTGCCTCGCCCGTTTTCGAGGGGGCGGCGGAAGAGGACATCGCCGCCATGTTCCGGCTCGCCGGCATCGAGGGAACCGAGCAGGTCACGCTCTACGACGGCCAGACGGGCGAACCTTTCGAGCGCCCCGTCACGGTGGGCTACAAGCACATGCTGAAGCTGCACCACCTCGTCGACGACAAGATGCACGCGCGCTCCACCGGTCCGTACTCGCTGGTGACGCAGCAGCCGCTCGGCGGCAAGGCGCAGTTCGGCGGTCAGCGCTTCGGCGAGATGGAGGTCTGGGCGCTGGAAGCCTACGGCGCGGCATACACCCTGCAAGAGATGCTCACCGTCAAGTCCGACGACGTGGTCGGCCGCACCAAGGTCTACGAGAGCATCGTCAAGGGCGAGCACCGCATCATCGCCGGCATGCCCGAATCCTTCAACGTGCTGTTGAAGGAAATCCGCTCGCTCGCGCTCGACATCGATCTGGAACGCTATTGATCAGGCGGCTCTATTCCGCCAGGAGAATTCATCCATGACTAGCTTGCTCGCCGATCTGTTCAAACAGTCGCTGCCGCAGGAAAACGAGTTCGATGCGATCACCATCCGGCTCGCTTCGCCGGAGAAGATCCGCTCGTGGTCCTATGGCGAAGTCAAGAAGCCCGAGACCATCAACTACCGCACCTTCAAGCCCGAGCGCGACGGCCTCTTCTGCGCCAAGATCTTCGGCCCGATCAAGGACTACGAGTGCCTGTGCGGCAAGTACAAGCGGCTCAAGTACCGCGGCGTGATCTGCGAGAAGTGCGGCGTCGAGGTGACCGTGTCGCGCGTTCGCCGCGAGCGTATGGGGCACATCGAGCTCGCATCGCCCGTCTCTCACATCTGGTTCCTGAAGAGCCTGCCGAGCCGCCTCGGGCTGGTGCTCGACATGACGCTGCGCGACATCGAGCGCATCCTCTACTTCGAGGCCTACGTCGTCATCGAGCCGGGGCTCACGCCGCTCAACCGCGGCCAGCTCATGACCGAAGAGCAATACCACGCGGCCTTCGAGGAGTACGGCGACGATTTCGTGGCCATGATGGGGGCCGAGGCCATCCGCGAACTCCTGCGCACGCTCGACATCAAGCGCGAGATCGAGAAGCTGCGCGGCGAGCTCGAAACCACCGGCTCGGATGCCAAGATCAAGAAGATCAGCAAGCGGCTCAAGGTGCTGGAAGCCTTCAACAAGACCGGAATGCGCCCTGAGTGGATGATCCTCGAGGTGCTGCCCGTGCTGCCGCCCGATCTGCGTCCGCTCGTGCCGCTCGACGGCGGGCGCTTCGCCACCTCGGATCTCAACGATCTCTACCGCCGCGTCATCAACCGTAACAACCGACTCAAGCGCCTGCTCGAACTCAAGGCACCCGACATCATCGTGTGCAACGAGAAGCGCATGCTGCAGGAGGCGGTCGATTCGCTGCTCGACAACGGCCGGCGCGGCAAGGCGATGACCGGCCCCAACAAGCGGCCGCTCAAGTCGCTCGCCGACATGATCAAGGGCAAGGGCGGGCGTTTCCGCCAGAACCTGCTCGGCAAGCGGGTGGATTACTCCGGCCGTTCGGTCATCGTCGTCGGTCCGCAGCTGAAGCTGCACCAGTGCGGCCTGCCCAAGCTCATGGCGCTCGAGCTCTTCAAGCCCTTCATCTTCAACCGGCTGGAGAAACTCGGCTACGCCACCACCATCAAGCAGGCCAAGAAGATGGTGGAGAACCAGGAGCCGGTGGTCTGGGACATCCTCGAAGAGGTGATCTACGAGCACCCGGTGCTGCTCAACCGGGCGCCGACCCTGCACCGCCTGGGCATCCAGGCCTTCGAGCCGGTGCTCATCGAGGGCAAGGCGATCCAGCTGCACCCGCTGGTGTGTACGGCGTTCAACGCCGACTTCGACGGCGACCAGATGGCCGTGCACGTGCCGCTGTCGCTCGAAGCCCAGCTCGAGGCGCGCACCCTCATGCTCGCCTCCAACAACGTGCTCTCGCCGGCCAACGGTGAGCCCATCATCGTCCCGTCGCAGGACATCGTGCTGGGGCTTTATTACGCCACGCGCGAATCCGCCGTGGCCAAGGGCAGCGGCATGATGTTCGCCGACGTGGGCGAAGTCAAGCGCGCCTTAGAGATGGGGCAGGTATCGCTGCATGCGCGCGTCACCGTGCGTATCAAGGAGTACGACCTCGGGCCCGACGGCGAGCCCGTCGAGCGCATCACGCGGCGCGAGACCACCGTGGGCCGGGCGATCCTCTCCGAGATCCTGCCTGCCGGCCTGCCGTTCGAGCTCATCGACCAGCCGCTCAAGAAGAAGACCATCTCCAAGCTCATCAACCACGCCTACCGCAACTGCGGGCTCAAAGCCACGGTGATCTTCGCCGACAAGCTGATGACGACCGGTTATCGGCTCGCCACCCGCGGCGGCATCTCCATCGCCATCAAGGACCTGCTCGTCCCACCGCAGAAAGAGGAGATCATCCGCAAGGCCGAGGAAGAGGTCAAGGAGATCGCCCAGCAGTACGCCTCGGGTCTGGTGACGGCGGCCGAGCGCTACAACAAGGTGGTCGACATCTGGGGCCGGGCGGCCGATCTGGTGGCCAAGGCGATGATGGAGCAGCTCGCCAAGGAGAAGATCGTCACCGAAGAGGGCGAGGTGATCGAGCAGGAGTCCTTCAACTCCATCTACATGATGGCCGACTCGGGGGCGCGGGGTTCCGCTGCTCAGATCCGGCAGCTGGCCGGGATGCGGGGTCTCATGGCCAAACCCGACGGCTCGATCATCGAGACGCCCATCACCACCAACTTCCGCGAGGGCCTCAACGTCCTGCAATACTTCATCTCCACGCACGGCGCGCGCAAGGGCCTGGCCGACACGGCGCTGAAAACTGCCAACTCGGGCTACCTCACGCGGCGCCTGGTCGACGTCACGCAGGATCTGGTCGTCACCGAAGACGACTGCGGCACGCACGAAGGCTTCGCGATGAAAGCCCTCATCGAAGGGGGCGAGGTCATCGAGCCGCTGCGCGACCGCATCCTCGGGCGCGTGGCCGCCGACGACATCATCGATCCCGACACGCAGGCCACGCTCATCGAGGCCGGCACTCTGCTCGACGAGAAACTCGTGGCGCTCATCGACGAGAAGGGGATCGACGAAGTCAAGGTACGCAGCCCGCTCACCTGCCACACTCACTTCGGGGTGTGCGCCAAGTGCTACGGGCGCGACCTCGGCCGCGGCGGGCTGGTCAACGTCGGCGAGGCGATCGGCGTCATCGCCGCGCAGTCGATCGGCGAGCCGGGCACGCAGCTCACCATGCGGACCTTCCACGTGGGCGGGGCCGCCTCGCGGGCGGCCGCAGTCTCGGGGGTGGAAGCCAAGTCGGGCGGCACGGTGCGTTTCTCGCCCAACATGCGCTACGTGGTCAACGAGCGGGGGGAAAAGATCGTCATCGCCCGCTCGGCCGAAGTGCTGATCCTCGACGATGCCGGCCGCGAGCGCGAGCGCCACAAGGTTCCTTATGGTGCGACGCTGCACGTCGATGACGGACAGGCGGTGAAGGCCGGCGTCAAGCTCGCCTCCTGGGATCCGCACACCCGTCCGATCATCAGCGAATACGCCGGCACGGTGCGTTTCGACAACGTCGAAGAAGGCGTCACGGTCGCCAAGCAGGTCGACGAAGTCACCGGCCTGTCCACCCTGGTGGTGATCGACGCCAAGCAGCGCGGCAGCAGCGCCAAGATCGGCCGGCCGCAGATCCGCCTGCAGGACGAGGCGGGCAACGACGTGCTCATCCCCGGTACCGAGCATCCCTTCACCCTCAGTTTCCCGGTGGGGGCCATCATCACGGTGCGCGAAGGCCAGCACGTGGGCGTGGGTGAAGTGCTCGCCCGTATCCCGCAGGAATCGGCCAAGACGCGTGACATCACCGGTGGTCTGCCGCGCGTGGCCGAACTCTTCGAGGCCCGCTCGCCCAAGGACGCCGGAATGCTTGCCGAATACACTGGGACCGTCTCCTTCGGCAAGGAAACCAAGGGCAAACAACGGCTCATCATCACCGAACCGGACGGCACCACGCACGAGTTCCTCATTCCCAAGGAAAAGCATCTGCTGGTGCACGACGGCCAGGTGGTCAACCGCGGCGAGATCATCGTCGATGGGCCGGTCGATCCGCACGACATCCTGCGCCTGCAAGGAATCGAGGCACTCGCGCGCTACATCATCGACGAGGTGCAGGACGTCTATCGCCTGCAGGGTGTGAAGATCAACGACAAGCACATCGAGGTGATCGTGCGGCAGATGCTGCGTCGCGTCGTCATCACGGATCCGGGCGACAGCCGCTTCCTGCGCGAGGAGCAGGTCGAACGCTCGGACGTGCTGATCGAAAACGCCCGCCTGGAGAAAGAGGGCAAGATCCCGGCGCGCTTCGAGAACGTTCTGCTCGGCATCACCAAGGCGTCGTTGTCTACCGACTCCTTCATCTCGGCGGCCTCCTTCCAGGAGACCACCCGGGTGCTCACCGAAGCCGCGATCATGGGCAAGCGCGACGAGCTGCGTGGGCTCAAGGAGAACGTCATCGTCGGGCGGCTCATTCCGGCGGGGACGGGTCTGGCGCATCATCGGGCGCGGCGTCAGCGCACCCAGCTGCAGTCGGCCGAGAGCGCCTGGGCCCAAATCACCACGGCTTCTGCCACTCCTGAGGCCGAAGCCTGATTCGGACGGGGTGCGCTTGACGCGCACCCCTTTTCAAGTTAACATCGCGCGTTTATCGAACCGGCCAATCGTAGTCGGGTCGCCGAATCGCCAACGAAGGAACGAACTATGCCGACGATCAACCAGCTCGTGCGCAAGCCGCGCACCCGGGTGCGGGAGAAGAGCAAGGTCCCTGCACTGGAATCCTGCCCGCAGAAGCGGGGTGTTTGTACCCGTGTTTATACCACCACGCCGAAGAAACCGAACTCGGCCCTGCGTAAGGTCGCCAAGGTGCGGCTCACCAACGGCTACGAAGTCATCGCTTACATCGGCGGGGAAGGGCACAATCTGCAAGAGCACTCGGTCGTGCTGATCCGCGGCGGTCGGGTCAAGGACCTCCCGGGTGTGCGTTACCACATCGTCCGTGGTTCGCTCGATCTGCAGGGCGTCAAGGATCGCAAACAGGCCCGTTCGAAATACGGCGCGAAGCGGCCCAAGAAAGCCTGATCGATTCGAAACGTCACCTAGAAATCACGAGAGGTCGAAATGCCCCGTCGTCGTGAAGTACCCAAACGCGAGATTCTGCCGGATCCGAAATTCGGCAACCAGAACGTCTCCAAATTCATCAACGTCATCATGGTCTCCGGCAAGAAGTCGGTGGCCGAGCGCATCGTCTATGGCGCTTTCGAGGCGATCGCCGCCAAGACGGGCAAAGATCCCGTGCAAGTCTTCGCTGCCGCGATCGAGAACGTCAAGCCGGTGGTCGAGGTCAAGAGCCGCCGCGTGGGCGGGGCCAACTACCAGGTCCCGGTCGAGGTGCGTCCTTCCCGCCGTCTGGCGCTGTCGATGCGCTGGCTGCGCGATGCCGCGCGCAAGCGCTCCGAGAAGTCCATGGCGCAGCGCCTGGCCAACGAGCTGCTCGAAGCCTCCGAAGGGCGCGGCGCGGCCATGAAGAAACGCGAGGAAGTGCACCGCATGGCCGAGGCCAACAAGGCGTTTGCGCATTACCGTTACTGATCGCAGGCGCACTGCGCGGGAAGCCCTTCTCCGGGCTTGCCCGCATTTCGTGTTTCTGGCGAACGACATTCTGGAACTCTTGGCGGGAAAAACGACGTGGCACGCAAAACACCCATCGAACGCTACCGTAACATCGGTATCTCGGCGCACATCGACGCCGGTAAAACCACGACCACCGAACGCATCCTGTTCTACACCGGGGTCAACCACAAGATCGGCGAGGTGCACGAAGGCGCCGCGACGATGGACTGGATGGAGCAGGAACAAGAGCGGGGCATTACCATCACTTCCGCCGCGACCACCTGCTTCTGGCGCGGCATGGACATGCAATTCCCCGAGCACCGCTTCAACATCATCGACACGCCGGGCCACGTCGACTTCACCATCGAAGTCGAGCGCTCGATGCGCGTGCTCGACGGGGCCTGCATGGTCTACTGCGCGGTAGGCGGCGTGCAACCCCAGTCCGAAACCGTCTGGCGTCAGGCCACCAAGTACAAAGTGCCGCGCCTGGCCTTCGTCAACAAGATGGACCGCCAGGGGGCCAATTTCTTCAAGGTCTACGATCAGATGCGCACCCGCCTCAAGGCGAACCCCGTGCCCATCGTGATCCCCATCGGTGCCGAGGATTCGTTCGCCGGCGTGGTCGACCTCATCAAGATGAAGGCGATCATCTGGGACGAGGCTTCCCAAGGCACCAAGTTCGAATACCGCGACATCCCGGCCGAGCTGAAGGATCAGGCGCAGGAGTGGCGTGAGAAGATGGTCGAGGCGGCCGCCGAGGCGAGCGAGGAGCTCATGAACGAGTACCTCGAAAACGGCGATCTGCCCGAGGCCAAGATCGTCCAGGGGCTGCGTCTGCGCACCATCGCCACCGAGATCCAGCCCATGCTGTGCGGCTCGGCCTTCAAGAACAAGGGCGTGCAGCGCATGCTCGATGCCGTGATCGAATTCCTGCCCTCTCCGGTCGACATCCCCCCGGTGCAGGGGACCGATCCCGACGGCAACGTCGTCGAGCGCCGTGCCGCCGACGACGAGAAGTTCTGCGCGCTCGCGTTCAAGCTGATGACCGATCCCTTCGTCGGCCAGCTCACCTTCCTGCGCGTCTATTCCGGTACGCTCAACTCCGGCGACACGGTGCTCAACGCCAACAAGAACAAAAAAGAGCGCATCGGCCGCCTGCTGCAGATGCACGCCAACGAGCGCAACGAAATCAAGGAAGTGCTCGCCGGCGACATCGCCGCCGCCGTGGGGTTGAAAGAAGTCACCACCGGCGAGACCTTGTGCGATCCGAGCGCCCCGATCAAGCTCGAATCCATGGTCTTCCCCGAGCCGGTGATCCACGTCGCCGTCGAACCCAAGACCAAGAGCGACCAGGAAAAGATGGGGATCGCGCTGCAGCGCCTGGCGATGGAAGACCCCTCTTTCCGCGTGCGCACCGATGAAGAATCCGGCCAGACCATCATCTCCGGCATGGGCGAGCTGCACCTGGAGATCATCGTCGATCGCATGCGCCGCGAGTTCAACGTCGAGTGCAACGTCGGCGCGCCTCAGGTGGCCTACCGCGAGACCATCCGCAAGTCGGTCGAGCAGGAAGGCAAGTTCGTCAAGCAGACCGGCGGTCGTGGTCAGTACGGTCACGTCTGGCTGCGCATCGAGCCGAACGAACCGGGCAAAGGCTATGAGTTCATCGACGCCATCAAGGGCGGCGTGGTGCCCCGCGAATACATCCCGGCCGTCGATAAGGGGGTGCAGGAAGCGCTGCAAAGCGGGGTGCTCGCCGGCTTCCCGGTGGTCGACGTCAAGGTGACGCTCTTCGACGGTTCGTACCACGAAGTCGACTCGAACGAGAACGCCTTCAAGATGGCGGGTTCCATCGCCTTCAAGGAAGGGATGAAAAAAGCCAATCCGGTCCTGCTCGAACCCATCATGGCGGTGGAAGTCGAGACTCCGGAGGAGTTCATGGGCAACGTCATGGGCGATCTCTCCGGGCGTCGCGGTGTGATCCTCGGCATGGAAGACCTTGCCGGAGGGATCAAGTCGATCCGCGCCGAGGTGCCTCTGGCCGAGATGTTCGGCTATGCCACCCAGCTGCGCTCGCTCACGCAAGGTCGCGCCACCTATACGATGGAGTTCAAGCACTACGCCGAAGCGCCCAAGTCAGTGGCCGAGGCGGTGATCAACAGCCGGAAGTGAGCGGTTTTTCTTTATCACGTTTGCAAGGGGAAATACGATGGCAAAAGCGAAGTTTGAGCGCACGAAGCCGCACGTGAATGTGGGCACGATCGGTCACGTGGACCATGGGAAGACGACGCTGACGGCGGCGCTGACGACGGTGCTGTCGAAGTACTACGGCGGCGAGGCGAAGAAGTACGACGACATCGACGCGGCGCCGGAAGAGAAAGCCCGTGGCATCACGATCAACACCGCGCACGTCGAATACGAGACGGCCAAGCGTCACTACGCGCACGTCGACTGCCCGGGCCACGCCGACTACGTGAAGAACATGATCACGGGCGCGGCGCAGATGGACGGCGCCATTCTGGTGGTGTCGGCCGCCGACGGCCCGATGCCGCAGACGCGCGAGCACATCCTGCTGGCGCGCCAGGTGGGCGTGCCCTACATCGTCGTCTACATGAACAAGTGCGACATGGTCGACGACCCCGAGCTCCTCGAGCTCGTGGAAATGGAAGTGCGCGAGCTGCTTTCCAAGTACGACTTCCCCGGCGATGAAGTCCCGGTGATCAAAGGCTCCGCGCTCAAGGCGCTCGAAGGCGACCAGAGCGAGATCGGCGAGCCCTCGATCCTCAAGCTCGCCGAAGCGCTCGACACCTACATTCCCACGCCCGAGCGCGCCATCGACAAGCCCTTCCTTCTGCCGATCGAAGACGTCTTCTCCATCTCCGGTCGCGGCACGGTGGTCACGGGCCGGGTCGAGCGCGGCATCGTCAAGGTGGGCGACGAAGTCGAGATCGTCGGTCTGCGCCCGACGCAGAAGACCACGGTCACGGGCGTGGAAATGTTCCGCAAGCTCCTCGACCAGGGGCAGGCGGGCGACAACGTCGGGGTGCTGCTGCGCGGCACCAAGCGCGAAGACGTCGAGCGCGGTCA
>NZ_LIPU01000023.1:0-16412 GCF_001418245.1 Tepidiphilus thermophilus | reverse complement strand
GTGAAACGGCGCCGCGCCCATGATACTGGAGCTCCTGCCTCCGGGAAAGTCGGTCAGCGTCAGACGAACCCCTCAACAAAAACCCCCGCCGTAGGCTGATGGCGGGGGTTTTTGCGTCGACCCAGGCTCCCGGGGCTCGGCGTTTCTGCCCCCTCAAAGTTACGCAAAATACCCTCTTTGCCGCTGCTTTTCCTCCCTTGGGAAGTGCGAGGGCTGGTGTATAGTGATCCCGAGACGACGGGGGTGCGCCATGTCCAAAAAAATGACCATTGCGAAGCGCTTGGGCTGGGGGTTCGGCAGTCTGCTCGCCTTGATGGTGCTGATCACAGCAATCGGAATCCAGCGTGTGGCGTTCATGGACGAGACGCTCACCGCCGTGAACCGGGGGGCGACGCTGAAACAACGCTATGCCATCAACTTCCGCGGCAGCGTGCACGATCGCGCCATCGCCGTGCGCGATGCGGTGCTGGAGCACGATCTGACGGCGGCCAAGGCGCACGTGGCGGATATCGAGCGCCTGGCGGCTTTCTATGCCGACTCGGCGCAAAAGCTCGACCAGCTGATGGCGACGGATGCCACCGAAGAGGACAGACGGCTTCTGGCGCGCATCAAGGAGATCGAGCGACGGGCGGTGCCGGGGACGCAAAGGGTCATCGATCTGCGGTTGAGCGGTGACGTGGAGGCGGCGCGCACAATGTTGTTGCGCGAAGTCTCTCCCGCTTACACCGAATGGCTGGCTGCGATCAACGCCTTCATCGACCACCAGGAAAGCGTGATCCGGCACGATCTCGATGAGGTGCGTTCGGTGGCGGGCGGTTTCCGTAACCTGATGCTGCTGGTGACCGGCGTGGCGCTGGTGATCTCGGTGACGCTGGCCTCGATGACGATCCGCTCCATTCTCGCTACCCTGGGCGCGGAGCCCGATGAGGTGGCCGAGGCGATCCGGCGTCTGGCCGCTGGTGAGTTGGGGCAGCGCCTGAACACGCGCTATCCCGAGAGCGTCATGGGGGTGTTGCAGCAGACCCTGCTGCGGTTGCTCGAAACGATCAAGCAGGTGAATGCGGCGGCGTCCGATATCGCAGCTCAATCGGGGCGGCTGGAGGAGATCAGCCAGAGCAATCAGCGTCAGATACAGATCCAGTCGGCCGAGACCGAGAAAATGGCACGGGCGGTCGAGCGGATGGGAGGGAACGTCGATCAGGTGGCGACGTTCGCTCAACAGGCGGCCGAGGCGGCGGTGGAAACCGACAAGCAGGTGGAGAGCGGCAACGAGGTGGTGCAGAAGACGGCCGAGGCGATGAACCATCTCGGTGAGACGCTCGAGGAGGTGGCGGCGACGGTGAGCGAGGTCTCGAAAGACAGCGCGAACATCGAGAAGATCACCGCGGTGATCGATGAGGTCGCCCAGCAGACGAATCTGCTGGCGCTCAACGCCGCCATCGAAGCAGCCCGAGCCGGGGAGTATGGCCGGGGCTTTGCCGTGGTGGCCGATGAGGTGCGTTCCTTGGCCGTGCGCACCCAGGATTCGACGCGTGAAATTCAGGAGATGATCGCCAGGCTGCAGCACGGTACGGTCCGGGCGGTGCAGGTGATGGAGACGAGCCGCGAGGTGGCACGCACGACTTTGGAGTATAGTCGCGAAGCGCAGAAGGCATTGGCGAACATTCGCAGCGAGGCGGGGGAGGTCCGTACCCTCAATGGTCGCATTGCCGAAGCGGTAGAGGCGCTGCGCCAGGCGGCTGAGGAGCTGGAGCGTAACATTGGGGCGATCCAATCTTCGACCAAGCAAACGGCGGCGAGCTCCGACGAATTGGCCGGGGCGAGCCGCACGCTCGCTGCTCTGGCGGAGAATCTGAAGAAACTGGTGCAGTTTTTCCGGTGGTGACGGTGAACGTCGATATCCTGATTCATGGTGGCGGTTTGGCGGGGCTGGCGTGTGCGGCGGCGCTACGCGATTCTCCCTGGAAAGTGGGGCTGATCGAGCCTCAGCCGCAGCGAGGGCATGAGGGGCAGTGGGATGCCCGCGTCTATGCCTATACGCCGGCGGCCGTGGCGCTGCTGGAGCGGCTCGACGTGTGGCCGCGCCTGGATCCAGAGCGCTGGTGCGCGGTCGATCGCATGGAGGTGTTTGGCGATGCAGGCGGGATGCTGTCCTTTTCCGCCTACGAGGCGGGGTTGAGCCGGCTCGCCGTGATCGCCGAGCAGTCGCTGGTGCGCGATGCCTTGTGGGAGGCGGTGCGGCGGCAGCGCAATCTCACGCTGCTCACCGGCGAAGGCAAGGCGGGGCAGGCGCTGGTGAGTGAGGAGGGCACGCTCACGGTGGTGTGCCGCGATGGCTCGCGCGTGCGCACGCGGCTGCTCGTGGGCGCCGACGGGCGGCAGTCGTGGGTGCGCATGCAGGCCGGGCTTCCGGCGCGGGTGGTGCCTTACCATCAGCAAGGGATCGTGGCCAATTTCGCGGTGCAGCGGCCGCATCGGCATGTGGCGCGGCAGTGGTTTCGCGACGACGGCGTGCTTGCTTTTCTCCCTCTGCCGGGGGAGCGGGTGTCGATCGTGTGGTCGGCGCCGCAGCCGCAGGCGGAAGCATTGCTCGCACTCGACGAGGCGGCCTTCGCGCGCCGCGTGGAAGCGGCGAGCGGCGGCATACTCGGGGCGATGACGACGATCACGCCGCGGCAGGCTTTTCCGCTTTCTTTGCTGCGCTGCCCGCAGGTGGTGCGCCCGCGCGTGGCGCTCATCGGCGATGCGGCGCACGGCATCCACCCGCTTTCGGGGCACGGGATCAACCTGGGATTCAACGACGTGGCGGTGCTCGGCGAGGTGCTCCGCGCTCTGCCGCCCGAGGCCGATCCCGGCGCCTTGCCGGTGCTGTCGCGCTATGCTAGGCGGCGGGCCGAGGAGCCTTGGCTGATGCAGACGGCCACCGACGCGCTGGCGCGGCTTTTTGCGCTGCAGCCGGTGCCGCTGCGGCAGTTGCGTAACGTCGGGATGCGGTTGGTCGATCGGCTGCCGTTCGTCAAGGAGGCGCTGGTGCGCTATGCCGCGTTCGGGGATTTTTTCGTGCAGGAGAACGAGTGATGGGGTGGTGGAAAAAAACGCTGGTGGCGCTGGCGGTGGCCTTGGGTTTGGCGACGGCCGCGTTTGCCGGTGAAAAGGAAGTGAAAGCGAAGGTGGAGGCGTTTTTGGGAGCGCCGGCGGTAAGTTCGGTGCGCACCGTACCTTACGGCGGTCTCTACGAGGTGGTGCTGACGACGGGCGAGGTGGTCTATACCGACGAGAAGGTGTCCTACATTCTCACGGGCTCGATCATCGATACGGCCAAGCGGGAAGACATCACGGCCAAGCGCATGGATGAGCTTGCGCGCATCGACTTTTCCGCCTTGCCGCTCGATCGGGCGATCAAGCTCGTGCGCGGCAAGGGCACGCGGGTACTGGCCACGTTCGAGGATCCGAACTGTACGTTCTGCAAGAAGCTCGCCAAGGAGCTGCAGACGATCGACGACGTGACGATCTACGTCTTCCTTTATCCCATTCTGGGGCCGGATTCGGTAGAGAAGGCGAAGCGCATCTGGTGCGCGCCGGATCGGGCCCAGACGTGGGTCGCCTGGATGATCGAAGGCAAACCGGTTCCGGAGACGGCTTCCTGCGACACGAAGGCGATCGAACAGAACGTGGCGCTCGGTGAAAAGCTGCGGATCTCCGGGACGCCGACGATCTTCCTCGCCTCGGGGGACCGGCTGGGCGGCTACCTGCCGGCAGCCAAGCTCGAAGAGCGCTTGAATCGGGTGCGGTAAACCGCGAACGCGCCTTCTTTTATGGCTGTCGTGTGCCCGAAAGGCAGGTGAGCGGTAGCCCTCCTCCGGCTGGCTCGGCGACATAAGGCGCCCGGGCACTCGCCCAGACGAGGAGGGCGAGGGCGCCGAGCGTGAGGAGCGCGTGCCGGCGCTGCCAGCGCGCATCGGGGAGGATTCTGCGTGCCGCGGCGCGCACGAGGCGCCAGCCGGCCACGGCGATGGCGGCGAGCGCGAGGCCGATGAGGCGGGCGCCGGTCGCATCGATCCACCAGCCGCAGCCGGAATCGCTTTGTTCTGGAAGGTAGAAAGCGGGTGCGGCCCACAAGAGCCAGAGGCCGGTGAGGGCGCAGAAGACGATGGCGAAGGCGAGGAAGGCGCGCATGCGCCCGTGCCCTTTCAGTCGGATTCGTCGAAGAGCGTGCCCAGCGCCGTTTCGGGGCGCGGTGGCGCCTTGAGGCCGAGGTGGGCGTAGACGGCGGGCGTAGCAATGCGTCCGCGCGGGGTGCGCTGCAGGTAACCCTGCTGGATGAGGTAGGGTTCGAGCACGTCTTCGATGGTGTCGGCCGACTCGCCGATGGCCGCGGCGAGGTTGTCGAGCCCCACCGGGCCGCCGGCGAACTTCTCGATCACGGCCGAGAGGAGCTTGCGGTCCATCAGGTCGAGCCCCAGGGGGTCGACGTCAAGCAGGGCGAGTGCCCGGTCGGCGATCTCGGCGGTGATGGCGCCGGCGGCGCGCACCTCGGCGAAGTCGCGCACGCGGCGTAGCAGCCGGTTGGCGATGCGCGGCGTGCCGCGCGCGCGGCGGGCGATCTCGAGGGCGCCGGCCTCGTCGATGCGCACGTCCAGCAGCTGCGCCGAGCGGCGTACGATGTGGGCGAGATCCTCAGGGGCGTAGAATTCCAGCCGGGCGACGATGCCGAAGCGGTCGCGCAGCGGGTTGGTGAGCATGCCGGCGCGGGTGGTGGCGCCCACGAGGGTGAAGGGGGCGAGATCGAGCTTGATCGAACGCGCGGCCGGCCCTTCGCCGATCATGATGTCGATTTGATAATCCTCCATCGCCGGATAGAGGATTTCCTCGATCACCGGTGAGAGCCGGTGGATCTCGTCGATGAAGAGCACGTCGTTGGGTTCGAGGTTGGTGAGGATTGCGGCGAGATCGCCGGGCCGTTCGAGCACCGGCCCGGAGGTCTGCTTGAGCCCCACGCCCATTTCGCCGGCGATGATGTGCGCGAGCGTCGTCTTGCCCAAACCGGGGGGGCCGAAGAGGAGGACGTGATCGAGGGCTTCGCCGCGGCGGCGCGCGGCCTGGATGAAGAGGTCGAGCTGCTCGCGCACCTTGGGCTGGCCGATGTACTCGGCCAGGCGCTTGGGGCGCAGCGCCCGCTCGAAGGCATCTTCGGGGCGCGCGGCCGGGCCGATGAGCCGCGCCTCGGCAGAAGAAGCGGCAAGGGCGTCGGTTTCGATGGCCATGGCGGCGTTGCCCCGGCGAACCCTTAGCCGGCCGCGACGGGGGTAGGTTCGACTTCCCGCGGCGGCAGGGCGATTTCGTGGTTCTTGCTGTAGCGGTAGTCGTTGAACACGTGCTCGGCGGTGAGCAGCTGGTAGCTGCCGTCAGGGAGCCGATGCGTCGTGTCTTTCAGCCGGTAGGTGTAGTGCCCGCAGGTCCAGCAGTCGAAGTTGCGCATGTGGGTGCACAGACAGGTCTTGTCCCACACGTGGATTGTCTTGGCGTGCGGGTTTTTCTCGACTTCGCGGTTGTAGGCGTCGATGTAGGCGCAGTGGCCGTTCGCGTCGAGCAGGTAGCCGAAGGCTTCGCAGTTGGGCCGGATGCCGGCACCGATGGCAGGGCTGGATTTCAGCATGCGCATAGGGTAGCCGGTGGGTGAGATGGTGTTGACCTCGATGTCTTCCTCGTTGGCCTTGAAGTATTCCTGCTTGACGCGATCGGGCAGGCCGCATTCCTTGGTGACGGTGAAGCGCGTGGCGACCTGGACGGCAGCGGCCCCCATCTCGAGGAATTCGACGGCATCCGTGCCGGTGAAGATGCCGCCGGCAGGGATGACGGGGATGGCGAGTTCTTCGCGTGCGAGGTATTGGAGTACTTCGGTGACGATGCTGCGCAGGTCGTAGCGCGCCCAGTCGAGGCCGAAGCCGAGGTGTCCGCCGGCAAGCGGCCCTTCCACCACCACGAAATCGGGTAGCCGCCGCGTACGCGCGCTCTTTTTGAGGAAGAGCTGCAAGGCGCGCACCGAGGAGACGATGATGCCGAGCTTGGCATCGCGAAAACGCGGGTGCTCTTCGATGAGGGCGAAGGAGCCCAGATGCAGCCCGGCCGAGAGGGTGATGCCGTCGATGCCGGCATCGAGCGCCGATTCCAGCCGCACCTTGAGCGTTTCCTTGGGCGCGGCCATCGTGAGCTTCTCCATGCAGTTGATGAAGATGAGCCCTGGGCCGCGCTTGCGTTCCATGGTGCGCAGCACGTGCATCTTCTGCGCTTCGGCCAGGAGCCCGAGGTCGAATTTCACCGCCGACTTGTCCAGGCTCTTGACGTTATATTTGTAGCGCTTGAGTTTTTCTTTGGTGTAGGCGGTGTCGTAGCGCCGGTCGGTGACGGTGGGCACCATGGCGTCCGAGATGTGCCCGATGCCGCCGAGGCGGGCGATCTCGAGGGCGAGGTCGGCGTTGGAGATGTCGACGCCCATCCCTCCGAGCATGATGGGGATCAGCTCGGGGCCGTGGCGGCCGAAACGGAAACGGAATTCATCGACACAGCGATCGGCAGCGGACATCATCGAACGAACGACCCTCTTGACTTCGGACAAACGGCGCTATTGTACGCGTTTTGACGGCAGGCACGGTACCTGACCGTCAAAACACGACGAAATGACATCATTGAGACCGCTTGCCAGGGCAGGAAGTTCAGCGCTGAATTTTTCCCCAAGTGTCTTTCAGCCCGACGGTGAGGTTGAATACCGGGGCTTCGGGCCGGTGGTCGTGGCGGTCGGTGACGAAATAGCCGTGCCGTTCGAATTGGAAGCGCGTCTCGGGGGGAACCTGCGCGGCCTGGGGTTCGACGAAAGCGCGGTAGCGGCGCAGCGACTCGGGGTTGAGGTCTTCGAGGAAGGAGCGCGGTGCGCCGTCCGGGCCCGGTTCGGTGCCGGGGCGGGGGTGGCGGAAGAGCCGGTCGTAGTGCCGGATCTCGGCTTCGATCGCGTGCGCGCACGACAGCCAGTGGCAGTTGCCCTTGGTCTTGTAGCGATCGGCGCCGGGTGTGCCGCTCTTGGAGTCGGGGAAATGGCGGGCGTGCACGCGCACCACGCGACCGGATTCGTCTTTGTCGCAACCGGTGCATTCGATGACGTAGCCGTAGCGCAGCCGTACCGTGGCCCCGGGCGTGAGGCGATGGAAACCTTTGACCGGCGTTTCCATGAAGTCGCCGCGCTCGATCCATAGATGCCGTGTGAATGGGATGCGCCGCTTGCCCCGTTCCGGATCGAGCGGGTGGTTGGGCGCTTCGCACCATTCGACGTGATCTTCGGGGAAGTCGTCGATCACCAGTTCCAGGGGGTCGAGCACGGCGATGCGCCGCTCGGCCGCTTCGTTGAGGTGATCGCGCATGGCTTGTTCGAGGACTTCGTAGCCGATCCAGCCGTCGGCCTTGCTCACGCCGATGCGCTCGCAGAAGAGGCGGAAGCCCTCGGGCGTGTAGCCGCGCCGACGTCCGCCGGCAAGCGTCGGCAGGCGCGGGTCGTCCCAGCCGTCTACGTGCCGTCCTTCGACGAGCTCGATGAGCTTGCGCTTGGAGAGCACCACGTATTCGAGGTTGAGGCGGGCGAACTCAATCTG
This sequence comes from Tepidiphilus thermophilus, assembly GCF_001418245.1. Lineage (NCBI taxonomy): Bacteria > Pseudomonadati > Pseudomonadota > Hydrogenophilia > Hydrogenophilales > Hydrogenophilaceae > Tepidiphilus > Tepidiphilus thermophilus. Next base: position 8,772 of record NZ_LIPU01000023.1, on the reverse strand, counting down.
GCGCGGCAGGGGACGGGAGAAGATGCCGGCCTCGGCGAGCGCTTCCAGCAGCCACTCGTAGAAGGGGCGCTGGTCCTCGAATTCGAGGGTGCACAGCGAATGCGTGATGCCTTCGATGGCGTCTTCGATGGGGTGGGCGTAGGTATAGGTGGGGTAGAGGCACCAGGCATTGCCCGTGCGGTAGTGGGAGACGTGCCGGATGCGGTAGAGGATGGGGTCGCGCAGGTTGAGGTTGGGGCTCACCATGTCGATCTTGGCGCGCAGCACGTGCGCCCCGTCGGGAAATTCCCCGGCGCGCATGCGACGGAAGAGCGCGAGGTTCTCCTCGATGCTGCGGTTGCGATAGGGGCTGTCCCGGCCGGGTTCGGTGAGCGTGCCGCGCAGCGCACGGATCTCTTCGGGCGGCAGCGAATCGACGTAGGCCAGCCCTCGCTCGATGAGCGCCTCGGCGCAGCGGTACATGGTCTCGAAGTAGTCGGAGGCGAAGTACAGGTGCTCGCCCCAGTCGTAGCCGAGCCAGCGCACCGCCTCCAGGATGGCTTCGACGTAGTCCATGCTCTCCGTGGTGGGGTTGGTGTCGTCGAAGCGCATGTGGCAGCGTCCGCCGTAGAGCCGGGCCAGACCGAAATTGAGCACGATGGACTTGGCGTGGCCGAAGTGCAGGTAGCCGTTGGGCTCGGGCGGGAAGCGCGTGACGACCTGGCGGTAGCGGCCGGCCGCGAGGTCTTCGTCGATGGCGTTCTTGATGAAGTGGGCAGGAGGGGCGAGGTCGCTCACGATATCGACTTCCGGGAATGCCGAAAACGCGATTCTAGCGCGACCGGGGCGTCGTGGCGCGTTGGGCGTCCCGCGGTGGCGGGAACCCGTCCGCTTTTTTCGCGGTCTTTGTCGAGATCCTTTTGCCCTTGGCCGCATTTTTGCGGCACAATCATCGATTTTTTCGAGTTTGTCCAACACTCTGCCCGTGCTCGTCGAATCTCCTGAATCTTTCCGCGAGGCAGGTCGCCTCGATTTGAGCCGCTGTCTGTCACAGGACCGCGGGCCGATCCTTGCGCTCGTCAAGCGCTTGCGCCGGGCCAAGGGCGAGGCGCGCGAGCGGCTCTCGGCGCAGCTCGCGCAGCGCCTGGAGCGCTCGCAGGCGGCGTGGGAGGCGCGCTTGGCGCGTCGTCCCCGGGCCGAGTGCGTGCCCGATCTGCCGGTGAGCGAGCGCGCCGCCGAGCTGGAGGCGGCGATCCGCGCGCACCGGGTGGTGATCGTCTGCGGGGAGACCGGTTCGGGCAAGACGACGCAGCTGCCCAAGATCTGCCTCGCCGCCGGGCGCGGCATCGCCGGGCAGATCGCCCATACCCAGCCGCGGCGCATCGCCGCGCGGGCCACGGCCGAGCGCATCGCCCAGGAACTGGGCTCGCCTCTGGGGCGGGACGTGGGCTACAAGGTGCGTTTCCACGACCGCACCTCGCCCGAGTCGTACGTCACCCTGATGACGGATGGCATTTTGCTGGCCGAGACGGCAAGCGATCCGTGGCTGTCGCGCTACGATACCATCATCATCGACGAGGCGCATGAGCGCAGCCTCAACATCGACTTCCTGCTCGGCTATCTGCATCGCCTGCTCGCGCGCCGCGAGGATCTCAAGGTGGTGATCACCTCGGCGACGATGGATGCCGAGCGCTTTGCGGCGCATTTCGCGCCGGTGGCGGGCGAAGTCCCCATTCTGGAGGTGAGCGGGCGGCTCTATCCCATCGAGATTCGCTACCGCCCGGTCGAGGCGATCGACGGGGAGGAACTCGCCGCGCTCGAAGGGGAGGAAGGGGATGGAAAGCGCACGGCGCGCGCTGCGGCCGAGGAGCGCGATCTCTTCGACGGGATCGTCGCCTGCGTCGAGGAAGCCTGGCGCGAGGGGCCGGGGGACATCCTCGTCTTCCTGCCCGGCGAGCGTGAAATTCGGGAAGCCAAGGAGGCGCTGGAGCGGCGGGCGACGGTGCGCGGCGAGTTCGAGATCCTGCCGCTCTTCGCGCGCCAGTCGGCGCAGGAGCAGGCGCGCGTCTTCCGGCGCGGAGCTCTGCCGCGGGTGATCTTGGCCACCAACGTGGCCGAGACTTCGCTCACCGTGCCGGGCATCCGCTATGTGATCGATACGGGGCTGGCGCGGGTCAAGCGCTATTCGCCGCGGCAGAAGGTCGAGCAGCTGCGGGTGGAGCGCATTTCGCAGGCGGCGGCGAACCAACGGGCCGGGCGCTGCGGCCGGGTGATGGACGGGGTGTGTTTCCGGCTCTACGCCGAAGAAGATTTTGCCGCGCGGGCGGCGCACACCGACCCCGAAATTCTGCGCTCGTCGCTTGCCGGTGTGATCCTACGCATGCAGGCGCTCGATCTGGGTGAGATCGAGGGGTTCCCTTTTCTCGATCCGCCGGCGCCGCGTGCGATCGAAGATGGCGTGCGCGAACTGGTGGAACTCTCCGCGCTCGATGCGACCACCCGCACGCTCACCGAAGTGGGGCGAACGCTCGCGGCGCTGCCGCTCGATCCCAAGATCGGGCGCCTGCTCGCGGCCGGGCGGCAGTACGGATGCCTGGCCGAGATGCTGGTGCTCGCGGCGGCGCTGTCGGTGCAGGATCCGCGCGAGCGCCCTGCCGAGCAGCTCGCCCAGGCCGACCAGAAGCATGCGCTCTTTCGCGGGCGCGAGCGCGAGGCGCAGTCGGAATTCTATTGGTACCTCAACCTGTGGCGAGCCTGGCGCGAGCTCGAGCGGCACGAGTCGACGAACAAGCAGCGGCAGTGGTGCCGGGCGCATTTCCTTTCCTGGCTGCGCATGCGCGAGTGGCGCGACGTGTGGACCCAGCTGCATGCGCTCGTCACCGAACACGGCTGGCGCGAGAACGAGCACCCGGCCGGCTACGAGGCGGTGCATAAGGCGCTCATCGCTGGCCTCGTGCGTCATGTCGGGCTGAAGCAGGAGGACGTGAGCGGGCCTCAGGCAGGCAGTTACCTCGGCGCCGGTGGTATCCGTTTCTGGATCCATCCTTCTTCGCCGCTTGCCAAGCGCGGGCCGAAGTGGGTGCTCGCCGCCGAACTGGTGGAGACGACGCGTCTCTACGCGCGCTGCGTTGCCCGCATCGAGCCGGCCTGGATCGAGGAAGTGGCGCCGCACCTCATCCGGCGTCAGCTGGAGGCGCCGCACTGGGCGAAGAGGGCGGGCGAAGTGCGCGCCTGGGAGCGGGGCACCCTTTTCGGCCTGCCGATCTATGCGCAACGCGCCGTGCCTTACCGCGACGTCGATCCCGCCCTGTGCCGCACGCTCTTCATCCGCGACGCGCTGGTGGCGGGCGAAGTGGAGCCGGCCCAGCTCGCGCGCATGAAGTTTCTGCAGCACAATCTGCGCCTGGTCGAGGAGATCGAGCGCCTGGAGCAGAAAACGCGCCGGCCCGACGTGCTGGTCGACACCGCCCTGATCGAAGCCTTCTACGACCATCTGATCCCGCAGGACGTGGTCGATCTGGCGAGTTTCGAATCCTGGCGCAAGCAGGCCGAGCGCGGTGCGCCCAAGCTGCTCTATCTCACGCGCGAGCAGTTGATGCGGCACGAGGCGGCCGGCGTCACCACCGAGCGTTTCCCTTCCGCTTTCGTGCTCTACGGCCAGCCGCTTGCGCTCGAATACAAGCACGATCCTGCGGCCAACGACGACGGGGTGACGCTGGTGGTGCCGCTTGCCTTGCTCAACCAGGTGTCGGCGGCGCGCTGCGAATGGCTGGTGCCGGGGCTCTTGGAAGACAAGGTGCTGCGTTTGCTGAAGACGCTGCCGCAGAAGCACCGCCATCGCCTGCAGCCGCTGCCGGAGCGGGCCAAAGAATTCTGCGCTGCGGTGGAAGCAGGCGAGATCGCTGCCGAGCGGCCACTGCTCGAAGCATTGGCCGAGTTCGTCGCAGCACGTACGCAGCTGCCTACGCCCGAGGCGGCGTTCCGTCCCGAAGTGTTGCCGCCTTATTGTTTCATGAACTTCCGCGTCGAGGGGCCCGACGGCCGCATCCTCGCGCAGGGGCGCTCGCTTGCCGAGTTGCGTGCGCGGCTGGGCGAGACGGTGCGCTCGCGTTTTGCCGAGCTGGGGGGTTTGCTGGCGGCCAAGGCGGGCGATGCCGGAACGAAAACCGCAGGGGAAGGGGAGCGCGCTGCTTCGTCCGTCCGCGGTGCAACGGGCCGTGGAGGCGAAGGAAAGGACGGTGCGGCGGCGAGGGCGATGCGTGCGCGCGAGGGGCGCAAAGCGCCGTCGTCTTCCGGCGAGGCGGGTGGCAACGGCAGGGACGGCGTATCCGCTGCCGGAGGGACGGGCGCGGGCGGTTCCGCCCCCACGCCGCTCGCGGACAAAGCGACCGGCTGGGACTTCGGTACTCTGCCGGAACTCGTCGAGGTAGAGATCGACGGCGTCACCGCCATCGGTTTTCCGGCGCTGGAGGACGTGGGCGATGGAGTGCGGCTGCGCGCCTGCGACACGGAGGAAGAGGCCGAGGCTCTGCACCGGCGCGGCGTGCTGCGCCTGCTGCGCTTCGCACTCAAGGAGTCGGTGCGCGCGATCGAACGCCATCCCGACTGGCGGGCGCTTGCCATCACGTGGATGCCCTATGGCAACGAGGCGGAGCTGCGCGAGGCGGTGATCGAGGCAAGCCTTGCGCGCGTCTGCCTCGAGGAAGAACTGCCGCGCGACGCACAGGCGTTTGCCGCGCGCGTGGCCGCGGGCAGGGAGCGCTTGGTGCTGGTAGCGCAGGAGCTCATGCGCCTGCTCGCGCAGTGGCTCGCCGAGCGCCGCGCGATCGAAAAACGCCTGGAGACGCTGCGTCGGGCGCACCCCGAGGCCGTCGCCGACGTCGAATCCCAGCTCGCGGCCCTCTTCCCGCCGCGTTTCCTGGCGACGATCCCTTGGGCGCGGCTGCAGCATTACGGGCGCTATCTCAAGGCGATCGGCGTGCGCCTCGACAAGCTGCAGAAAGATCCCGCCCGCGACCGGCAATGGCTGCAGTCCTGGCGCCAGGTGGCCTCCCCCTGGGAGCGGGCCTGGCGGGAGGCCAAAGGCCGGCCTTCGACCTTCCTCGAAGAATTCCGTTGGTTGCTCGAAGAGCTGCGCGTAGGGCTCTTCGCCCAGGAGCTGAAAACACCGGTGCCGGTGAGCGTCAAGCGGCTGGAGAAGATGTGGCAGGCGGGGGCGAGGTAGGGAGGGCGATGGATCGTTCGATTGAATACGGTTATACTAAACTTACGTTTGTATTGCAAAGGAAGCTCGATGAACGTCGAAGAAGCGATACTCAGCCGCAAGTCGGTACGCAAATTCCTTCCGACGCCGGTGGCGCGCGAGACGGTGGAAGAGATTCTCCGCGTGGCGCAGCGTGCGCCCAGCGGCAACAACATCCAGCCGTGGAACGTCTACGTCGTTGCGGGCGAGGCGCGCGATCGCCTGTGCCGCGACGTCTATGAGGCGGCGGAGAAAGAGCCCGAGCGGCATCAGGCAGAATACGATTACTACCCCAGCAACTGGTTCGAACCCTACGCCACGCGCCGGCGCGAATGCGGCTATGGTCTGTATTCGACGCTGGGGATCGACCGGCATGACAAGCCGGCACGCGAGCGGCAGATGCTGCGTAATTACCTCTTCTTCGATGCACCGGTCGGCATGTTCATCACCCTCGACCGGCGTTTGAGCACCGGCAGCTACATGGACACCGGCATGTTCATCCAGAACGTGATGCTGGTGGCACGCGCCCACGGCCTGCACACCTGCGCCCAAGCGGCGTTTGCCTGGTTTCACGACATCATCCGGCGCCACTTGCCCATCCCCGAGCCGGAGATCGTGCTGTGCGGCATCGCGCTTGGCCATGAAGATCCGGACGCACCGGAAAATGCCTTCATCACCGACCGCGCTCCGCTCGAAGAATTCGCGCATTTCTATGGTTTTTGATTCGAGGAGACGACGATGGTGCAGGATTACAAATGGCGGTGATGTTTCGCCGTCGCCCTCCCGAGGGTGAGGTTCGCGCCTGAGTTGCTCAGGCCTCGGCCTGGACGCCAGGAGCGCCTTCGGGTATCGTCTTGGCCAGCCTGGCGTATACTCGGCATTGGCGCTTTCCCCGATCGAGGAGTCCGCCCGTGGTCCGTTTCCGGCCTTGCCGTTCGTTTTTGCCCCTTTTCCTGTTCGTGCTGCTCTGCTTCGCTTCGTTCGCGCCGTGGGCCTCACGCTCGGCGCTGGCCGCCGAAGCGACGGCTGCCGAGGACAAGGCGCTCTATGCCCAACTGGCTGCCGCTCTCGAGGATCCTGCTGCCCGCGACGCGATGATCCGGGAATTGCGGCGCCTGGCCGAACAAGGACGGGGCGGCGAGACCGTGCCTCCCGTCGAGCAAAGCGCGGCGCAGCGGCTGGCGCACGCCACGCAGCGCTTCGTTCAAGACGCCTTGGGTGAATTCGAATCCGCTTTCACTGCGCTCAGAACGTTCGATTGGGCTGGGGGCGGCGACCCGGGATGGAGGGCCATCGGGGCGGCGGTGCTCGATCTGACCTTCGTCGTTGCTGTGACGGTTCTGGTGCTCGTGCTGGGGCGGCGCATGCTGCGTGCGCTCTTCGTGCGGCTCGATGCCTGGTCGTGCGTGCCCGGGACCATGCCGCAGGCGCTGCGGCGTACGCTGGCCGTATTCGCCGCCGTTGCGCTCGATCTGCTGGCGGTGCTCGCGGCCTGGGTGTCGGGATATCTGGCGGCGGTGTTCTTCTTCGGGGAGCCCGGCTCGCTCGCACCGCGCCATACGCTGTATCTCAATGCATTCGTGCTGGTCGAGGCAGTGAAAGTACTGCTGCGGGCGCTTTTCGCTCCGGGCAATGCCAGCCTGCGCTTGCTGCCCATGCCCGAGGAGCGCGCGGCGTATTGGAGCGCGCGTTCGATGCGGCTGGCGAGTTTTCTCGGCTACGGGCTTTTGTTCGTCGTGCCGCTCGTGGAGGCCGGCATCTCCCCGGCGCTGGGGCGGGTCCTGGCGCTGGCGGTGATGCTGGCCACCTTCGTCTTCGCTGTGTCCCTGATCGTGCGCAATCGCGCCCAGGTGCGGCGTGCGCTCGAGGCTGCGGCCGGACGCAGCAAGAGCAGCTATGTCCGCTTCACCTGGAACCTGCTCGCGCGCAGCTGGCACCTGCTGACCATCGTCTATTGTGCAGCGCTCCTCATGGTGGCTTTGGCGCGGCCGCAAGATGCTCTGCCGTTCATGATGCGCGCCACGGTGACCTCGCTCGTGGCGCTTCTGTTGGGGGTGCTCGTCTCGGCCACCCTGACACAGCTGCTGTCGCGGCGCATCCGTCTGCCCGATGAGATGCAGCGCAAGTTCCCCTTATTGGAGAACCGCCTCAATGCCTACGTGCCGTTGGGTTTGCGCTTCATGCGCCTACTCATCGCGCTCATTGTCTTTGCCGCTTTTCTCCATGTCTGGGGCGTCTTCGATCTGAAGGCCTGGCTTGCCTCGCCAGCTGGCACCGCCACGCTGAGCACGCTGCTGTCGGTGCTGCTGGTGCTGGTGCTCGCCGTCGGTGCGTGGCTCGTCTTCGCCAGTTGGGTGGAATATCGCCTCACGCTGTCTGCCGAACGCGGTCAACCGGGGGCGCGCGAGAAGACCCTGCTCAGCCTCATTCGCAACGCAGTGGCTGTCGTGCTCGTGGTGATGACCGTTATGATCGTGCTCTCGCAGCTGGGCATACAAATCGGGCCGCTACTGGCCGGCGCCGGCGTACTCGGCCTGGCGGTCGGTTTCGGGGCGCAGAAACTAGTGGAGGACGTGATCAACGGGCTCTTCATTCAGATCGAGAACGTGATGAGCGTGGGTGATACCGTCACCGTGGCTGGAATCACGGGCCGAACGCTTGACCATCCGCTCTGTGGGCATCCGCGACACGGCGGGCACCTACCACATGTTGCCCTTTTCCCAGGTGCAGCGCGTTTCCAATTACATGCGCGGATTCGCTTACCATGTCGGCGTCTATGGGGTGGCGTACCGCGAGGACGTCGACGAGGTGACCGAGGTGTTGCGACAGGCTTTCGCCGAATTGCTCGCCGATGAGGCCATGCGCCGCAACGTCCTCTCCGAGGAACTCATGGTCGACGGCGTGACCGAGCTTGCCGACAGCGCCGTCAATATCCGCGTGCGGATCAAGACGCTGCCCGGGGCGCAATGGGCGGTGGGACGCGCTTTCAACACACTGGTGAAGAAACACTTCGATGCAGCGGGTATCGAGATGCCTTTTCCTCATCTCACAGTGTATTTCGGCCAGGACAAGGACGGTAGCGCCCCGCCGGTGCGTGTGGTGCTGCAGGGGGAGCAAGGAATCGGCCAGGAAGAGGGAGCGGGGCCCTCGGGCCAGATTTCCGTCGCAAGCGAGCGCACCCAAGTGCCGCAGGGCGCTGTTGTCAACAAATAGAACTGTCCGGTTTCGTAGCACATAAACTGTCCGCTTTTCCGGGCCGGGGAGGGAAGGCGTGAAGGGCGTAGCCCGGAGCGCCTTCCCTCCCCGGCAGGCGCCGCGGCGGACCTACGCGACAACCTGCAGTTCGGGGGTTTGCAGCTGACCGTCAGCCGTGTAGCGCGCGAGCCTTCTCGGGCCATGGAAGATCGCCAGCCGCCCGTCCAGGTAGCGATGCACCCGTACCTTGACCTTCACGTAGTGCATGCGATAGCGATCCGGCGGGATTTGCAACTTCAGCCCCTCGAAAGCGACACAATTGTCCTTGCCCACCACCCGCTCGTACTGCTCGCACA
>NZ_LIPU01000022.1:0-17128 GCF_001418245.1 Tepidiphilus thermophilus | reverse complement strand
ACCCGAACTGCCACAGACAGCTCCACAGCCAAGGTGGTAAGTGAACTGCCGGCTCCTGTCAAAAGGAGCTTTGCAGAGGCTTGAGCCGTATGCGGGGAAACTCGCACGTACGGTTCTTAGGGGGCGGGGCGGCAGTAATGCCGTCCTGCTACCCGACACCGGGAACTGCGACGACGCACCCGGGTGGCCAGCATCTTCCCCAACATGGATTCCTGCCTGCGCCTGGTCTCGGCGCTGCTGGCCGAACTCGACGACGAGTGGATGACCGGCAAGGTCTATCTCAACCTCAACCCGTAACCCCGGCGTCATGACCAACACCACGGAAATTTACAGAAAAAAGGTTGCACAACCACAAATTGGCATGGCGTGGCGGGCATCTCATCACCGTGCCGCCACAGAATACGAGCCGCACCTGCCCATGCTGCGGCCATGTGTCGGCAGAGAACCGGCAGACGCAAGCCCGGTTTCTGTGCGTCGAATGCGGATTCGAGGAAAACGCCGATATGGTCGGCGCGATCAACATTCTCAGGGCGGGACACGCCCGTTGCGCCTGTGAAGTGAGCGGTGCAGTAATGCCGCCAGCAGCAGGAACCCACCGAAGCGACTCATTCCGGCTCGATGCCGGGGCGAGCGCCGTAGGAATCCCCCGACTTTAGGCGGGGGAGGATGTCAAGCTTCGTGGGTCTGGCGCTCAGCGCACGTTCGTCGCCGTGCGCTGCTGGGCGATCTCGGCCTCGATCATGTCATCGACTTCGTCTTCGGTGAGGCCGAGGAACTCGGCTACCGGGCCGCGCGCCTTGTGCCATTCCTTGTCGCGCCCGATGCCCACCGCCTCGGCCGCCACGACGTCGGCCATGGCGATGAGGCTCACGAGGTGCGGCACCTGCGGCGGCAGCGTCGTCTCCTCGAATACCGTGACGTAGTCGTGATGGTGGTTGATCGTCAGCGCCACCGGTTCGGCCAGGCCCCAGCGCCGGGCGAGAAAGAAGCCGACCACGGCGTGATGTGTCTTGTAGCGCTCGAATTCGTGCTCGGTGAAGGGCTTCTCTGGATCGACCCGGGCGAGCGAGAGCGTCTCGTGATAGTCGGGGTGCTGGCGTGCGAGCAGGAAAAAGCCGGTATCGTGCAGCAGCGCCGCCGTGTGCGCCATGGGCGGGGGTACGGTGCGCAGCAGGCGGGCGAAATCGGCGGCGGCCTCGGCCGAAACCCGAAGTTCGTCCCAGAGAGAAGGGCGCAGGTTCTTCGGCATCCCCAGCGTCGAATGCAGCAGGGCGTGCAGCACGATCTGGTGCGTGCGCTCGAGGCCAATCACCTGCAGCGCCTGGGCCACCGATTCGATCTTGCGCATGCGCATGATGCCGTTGGCCGCGCGCAGCACCGCGGCGGCGAGCGCCGGATCCTGCTGGATCATCTTGGCGAGCTTGGCGAGGTTGGGCATATCCGACTCGGCCTCGCGGGCAATCGCCGTGAGCACGTCGGGCGCAGGGGGGATGTCGAGCTGAGCGGGTTCGGCGAGGTTCGTCGTAGGGGTATCCATGGGATCGGTCCTCGAAGCGGCGGCTGGAATCACGCCAAGGGTGCATCGGTTTCATGATAGCGCATGGACGAGGATCTCAAGAGCCATCGCCTGGGGCGTGAGGAATTTTCACTGGTTTGCTAAAGTTTCTTTGCGAATCGCCGATAAAACCAGAAATCCATGAGGGAGGAGATCATGAGAGGACAGAGTCTGACGCGCCGCATCGCCGTGGGAGTGGCGATCGCCACGGTGTGCTTCATCGCGCTGAGCACGGCGGTGATCGGTGGGCTGGAGTGGGAGAAACTGCAGCGCCGCATCGACGATACCATGAGCTTTCAGACGCGCGACGTGCTATCGCGTCTGCAGATGCTGCACGAAGCCGTCACCGTGTCGATACGCTCCCAGCTCAAGATGCTCAAAAGCTTGTTCCCTTATGGGACTCGCGTCGAACTCGATGCCAAACAGACCACGGAGATGGGGCCGACCAAGATGAAAGTTCCTATCTTTCGGCTCGGCGGAATCGAGATGAACGAGCGCTTCATCGAGGTCGATCTCCTCACGGAGCAGACGGGTTCCGTGGCGACGATCTTCGAGCGCGTCGGCGATGACTTCCTGCGTATCTCTACCTCCTTGCGTAAGGAAGACGGTTCACGAGCCTTCTTGACCACTCTCGATCGTAATCACCCGGCCTACAAACGCTTGCTTGCAGGGGAGGAGTACATCGGGCCAGCGGTCCTTTTCGGCAAAGATTACATGACGATCTATGAGCCGATGAAATCTGAGGATGGCAAGGTGTTCGGAGCCTGGTTCATCGGCTATCCCATGGGCAGCCTGTTGACCAAGTTTCGTGATTCGGTTGCCAGTATCAAAATAGGCAGAACAGGCTATGTCTACGTGCTCGACAAAGATGGATACCTTCGTTTTCACCCATCGTTGGAGGGGAAAAATATACGCCAAATGCGTGATGCCAATGGGTTTGACTTTATTGGCGAAATGCTGGAGAAGAAAAATGGGATCATTCGTTATCAATGGATCGATCCGGACAAAGACAAGCCGCGGGAGAAAGTCGCCGCCTATGCCTATTTTCCCGAATGGGATTGGTTGGTCGTCTCTTCGGCATACGCCGACGAGCTCACGGAGGATCTCTTTGGCAATATCCTGCGCAATTCACTTGCGTCTGTCGGGGAAGCGGTTTTGCTTGCCCTGGTGATGGTGTGGCTGGTGCGCCGGGCCTTGCGTCCGCTCGAAGCCTTCGTGGGGGTGACCGAGCGCATGGCTTCGGGCGATCTGAGCGAGCCCTTACGCTACGAGCGGCCCGACGAGCTGGGGCGCCTGGCCACGGCCATCAACCACATGCGCTCGGAGCTGGCCGGCTTGATCGGCGCCTTGCAGCGCGAGGCGGGCGATGTGGCCCTGCGGGCGCAGGCGATCGAGCGGCAGGCCGAGGAAGTGCAGCAGCGCATCGCCGTCCAGGCCGACGATACGCAGGCGGTGGCCGCGGCCATGGAGGAGTTCAGCGTGGCCTTGAATCAGCTCGCGCAGCACATGCGCGAGACGGCGCAGCGGGCGCAGGCCTCGATGGCCAAATCGGACGAAGGGGCCGAGACGATCGCCGCGGCGATCGAAGGGATGAACCAGATCGCGCACATCGTGGAAACGGCGGCCGAGCGCATCCGCACGCTGGATGGATTCTCGCAGCAGATCTCGACCATCGTGGCCACGATCCGCGAGATCGCCGACCAGACGAATCTGTTGGCGCTCAACGCGGCCATCGAGGCGGCGCGCGCCGGCGAGCAAGGCCGGGGCTTCGCCGTGGTGGCCGACGAAGTGCGCAAGCTCGCCGAGCGTACCGGCAGCGCCACGCAGGAGATCGGCGAGATGATCGCCAAGATCCAGCGTGCGACGGGCGAAGCCGTGTCCGGCATGAATGCCGGCGTGACCGAAGTCCAGCGAGGGGTGGAGAATGCCCGTCAGGCGCGCAGTGCGATCGATGAAATCCGGCAGGAATCGGCCGAGACGGCGCGCGCAGTGCAGGAAGTGGATCAGGCGCTGGAGCAGCAGACCGAGGCGGTGCACACGATCGCGCAGCGGGTCGAGCGCATCGCCGGCAGCGCCGAGGCGTCCGTGGCTTCGGCCAAGGCGAGCGAAGCCGAAGCCAGGGCCCTGCAGGCCGCGGCTGCGAGCCTACGCCAACGGGCCGAGCATTTCAAGGTGTGAGTTCGGTGCCGCGGTGGAGGCGCTGCACCCGTTTGACGTGGCACAGCAGCTCGTAGGAAATGGTGCCGGCGGCACGGGCGACTTCATCGACGGAGACGGTCTCTCCCCAGAGCTCCACGGCTGCGCCTAGGCCGACGTCTTCCGGCAGGGGGGTGAGGTCGACGGTGAGCATGTCCATGGAAACGCGCCCGATGAGCCGCGTGCGCCGACCGGCGACGGCCACCGGCGTGCCGGTGGGGGCGTGGCGGGGATAGCCGTCGGCGTAGCCGATGGCGACCAGGCCGACGCGGACCGGCCGTTCGGCGATGAAGGTGGCGCCGTAGCCCAGGGCCTCGCCGGGGGCGAGCCGGCGGGTGGCGAAGACCTTGCTCGTGAGGCGCATCACTGGCCGCAAGGAGGCGGCTTCGCCGGGTTCGGCGCCGGTGAGCAGCGGGTTGCCGCCGTAGAGCAGGATGCCGGGGCGGGCCCAGTCGCCGCGCGCCTGCGGCCAGGCGAGCAGGGCTGCCGAATTGGCCAGGCTCGTCTCCCCCGGCAGCCCGGCCACGCCGCCGTGAAAACGCCGGATCTGCTCCAGCGTCATCGTCGAGCAAGGGTCGTCGGCGCAGGCAAAATGCGTCATCCACACGGGGGGTTCCAATCCCGGCAGGGCCTGCAGGCGCCGCCAGACATTCGGCGCTTCCCGGGGGGCGAAACCAGTGCGGTTCATGCCGCTGTTGATCTTGATCCAGACGCGGCGCGGCCGACGCGGCGCGAGTTCGAGCATGCGCAGTTGCGCCTCGTGATGCACCACCGGCCAGAGGTCGAGCTCGGCGGCGGCTTCGAGCTCGCCGGGGTCGAAGGCGCCTTCGAGCAGCACGATGGGGCTGCGGATACCGGACGTGCGCAGGGGAAGCGCCTCTTCGAGAAAAGCGACGGCAAACCCGTCGGCGAGCGGTTCGAGCGCCTTGGCGCAGGCGATCGCGCCGTGGCCATAGGCGTCGGCCTTGACGACGGCCAGAGTTCGCGCGCCGGCTAGCCGTTGGGCGAGAAGGTAATTGGCGCGCAGCGCGTCGAGATCGATGGTGGCGCAGGAGGGGCGCATGGTCGGAAGAAAAAGGAGATCCGGTGGGCCATGATAGCCCATCCGGACGGGGAAGAAATGTTTCGGGCGGTATCGCGGCGCCCTTGGGCGCCGCGCGGAGAATCACTTGAAGGGATCGGGCCGCGGCGTGTTCGGACCGGAAGGCGGCAGCAGCGGCAAAGGCATCTGCGGCCGTTCGCCGGTGAGGGTGTGCAGGAACGCCACGACTTTCTTCAGCTCGTCGGCGGTGAAGGTGCGGCCGAGCTGCAGTCGCCCCATGAGGGTGACCGCATCTTCCAGCGTGGCCGCCTCGCCGTCGTGGAAGTAGGGATAGGTGAGCTCGACGTTGCGCAGCGTCGGCACCTTGAAGTACCAGCGGTCTTCGTCTTTTTTCGTCACCGCCGCGCGACCTTCGGCCGGCGAAGTCGATTTGTACGGTTCGACCACGCCGAGTTTCTGGAAGGAATTGCCGCCGAGGTTGGGGCCGTTGTGGCAGGCGATGCAGCCGCTCTCATAGAAGATCTTGAAGCCCTCGAGCTCGGTGGCGGTGAGCGCCTTGTCGTCGCCCTTGAGCCACTTGTCGAAACGGGCGTTGGGCGTGACCAGCGTCTTCTCGAACTCGGCCATCGCATCGGTGATGTGATCGAGGGTGACGACGTCGGTGTCATAGATGGTTTTAATCGTTTCGACGTAACCGGGGATGGACTGGATCACGGCCACGGCGAGCGTGTGGGGCATGGCCATCTCGACCGGCGCCTGGATCGGGCCGGCGGCCTGTTCCTGCAGATTGGCGGCGCGTCCGTCCCAGAACTGGGCGATGTTGAGCGAGGAGTTGAAGACGGTGGGGGCATTGACCGGCCCCGGTTGCCATTTGTGACCGATGGAAGTCTTGAGGTTATCCACTCCGCCCAGCGACAGGTTGTGGCAGGTGTTGCAGGAGATGATGCCGGATAGCGACAGGCGCGGCTCGAAGAAGAGCTGGCGGCCGAGGTCGACCTTGGCCGGATGATCGATCTTCGCTGGTTCGATCGGCTGGATGATGGCCTTGGCCTTTTCGCGCAGTTCGGCAGAGAGGCTGGGCTGGGCCGCCTGGACGGCGGAGACGGCGAAGACGGCGGCGATCGCGGCGAACAAGGGTTTGCGCATATGAAGGACCTCCGGCGGAAGAAAAATCTGTAAGGCGATTTTAGCCCACCTTCTCTTTTCCCACAGGGGAAAAGCGCCGAAGTTTGCGCTGGATCAAAATTACCGCCGAGAGGCGTTGCCGATTCGCGACAGGGTTTCCGCCTCGTTACCGAGGACGCGGCAGGAACGGCAGTTCGATCTCGATCGCATCCAGCGTGTTCTTCACGAGCAGCCCCAGTTCGGTGTCGCCGGAAAGCGCCAGGCGCCGCTGGAAGAAAAGCGTGTCGGCGTCTTCTTCCCGGCGCAGCAGGGCGAGGAAGTCGCGGGTGGTGGCGCGCAGCGTCAGACGCGGCGCGACGTGCGCTGGCAGGGGGCGAAAACCACGTCGGGTGAGGGTGAGGGCGAGCCGCAAGCCGAGGTCGCTCACTTCGATGCGCAGCGGTTGCTCGAGGAGCGCGTCGAGCTCCGGCAGCGGCAGCCGGGGAAAGAGCAGGCGGTCAAGGGCGAAGGCGAGCACGGCCGCCGGCGGGGTCTGCGGCAGGCGGGAGACGATCCGGGCGAGTGCGGGCGGAATGACGAAGCGGTCGTCTTTCATCATCGGGCGGCAAGAGGGGAAGAAGAGGGGGCGCGGTACGCGAAGCCGCTTTCACCGTACCAGAAGCCGTTGCACGACTCTGGCTCGGGCGCGGGCATTTCACCCAGGCGTCGGGCGCGGTCGAGGGCGGCGATCCGCTCGAGGGTGCCTTCGGGGGCGGGCACGAGGCGCAGAGCCTGCGCGAGTGGGGTGACTTCCTCCAAGCGGTCCATCAGGGACCACGGGCGGGCGGAGAGGACTTGGACGCCGTTGAGCACGAGGAAGTCGGCGCCGTCGCGCGTGGCGAGCGGCAGTCCGGCTGGATGCGCCAGGCAGCGGAATTCGCAGGCGTCCTTCTGCAGCCGGTAATGGCGGGCGGTGAAGCAGCGCGCCGAATGCGCCAGCGCAAGGGGGCCCCATACCGGCAGCTCGGTCTCGATCGTTCCCTGCTCCAGAGCGGTGAAACCCTCCAGCAGGTGCGCGAGCGCCGCACGGGAGAGCTCCGGCGGCGGCAGCCAGCGGCGCGCCCCGGCCTCATGGAGCTGCGCGAGCGCATGGGGATTGTAGACGTTGAGCGAGGCGCCGGCGATCCAGTCGCGGCGGCCGGCGGCCGCGAGCAGGCGCACCGTGCCCATCTCGTTCGCCTCGACGGCGAATTCGTCCTGTTCCACCAGGCGGCGCACCCATTTGAGGTGCGATTCGGATTCGATGAGGGCGTAGCCGGCGAGGACGACGCGCTTGCCTGCGGCGGCGAGGTCGCGTCCGAGCGCGATCCAGTCGGGCAGGCGCAGCTCGGCGCGGCGGGCACAGACGGTCTCGCCGAGCACGACGGCGTCGACGGGCGCTTCGGCGATCGCCTCGTAGAAGGAAAGGACACGCCCGCGCGGCCAGAAGTAGGGGATGGGTGCGAGCACCAGTTCGAACGAAAGCGGGTTCATGGAGGTCATTTCCACGGCCGGGAATAGGCGCCCAGCGTGTGGCTCGCGCCTTCGCTGACACGGTCGAGCGCGGCGAGCCACTGCGGGTGTGGGGAGAAATCCTGGGGGGCGGCGAGGGCAGCGTCGATCGCTTCGCGCCACACGCGGGTGACCTGCGCCACGTAGGCCGCGCTGCGCTGACGGCCTTCGATCTTGATGGCGGCGACGCCGATCTCGATGAGGCGCGGCAGCAGCTCCAGGGTGTTGAGGCTGGTGGGCTCCTCGATGGCGTAGTAAGTGTGTCCCCCCACCGCGAAACGGCCCTTGCACAGGGTGGGGTAGCCGGCCGGTTCCTCAGGGGCGTAGCGGTCGATGAGAAAGCCGTTGAGCCGCGCCTCCAGCCCTTGCGGCGTTTCGTCCCAGCGCACGAATTTGGCCGGCGAGCAGGCGCCGTGGCAGTTGGGCGACTGTCCGGTGGCGTAGGCCGACAGCGCGCAGCGCCCCTCGACCATCACGCACAGCCCGCCGAAGCCGAAGACCTCGACCGCCACGGGGCTCTGCCGCACCACTTGCGCCACTTGTTCGAGCGAGAGCACGCGCGGCAGCACGGCGCGCTCGATGCCGTAGCGCTCGTGATAGAAGGCGAGCGCCTCGTGGTTCGTGGCCGAGCCTTGGACCGACAGGTGTATACGCAGCTCGGGATGGCGCTCGCGCGCATGGGCCAGCAGGCCGAGATCGGCAAGGATGAGGGCGTCGACCCCGAGCGCCGCGGCCCGGTCGACCGCCGCCGTCCAGTGGGCCCACCCCTCGGCTTGGGGATAGGTGTTGAGGGCGAGGAAGACGCGGCAGCCGTGCGCATGCGCCAGCTCGATCGCCTGCGCGAGGCTGCGTTCGTCGAAATTGAGGCCGTTGAAGTTGCGCGCGTTGGTGGCGTCCTTGAAGCCGAGATAGACGGCGTCCGCTCCGTGTTCGACGGCGGCCTTGAGCATGGCCGGGTTGCCGGCGGGGCAGACGAGTTCAGGGTGGCGCACGCGGGAGGAATTCATCATCGGGCGCAGGAATCCAACTCGGAAAGTTCGCAGGATAGCGCGCGAGGGCGATGCCGTCCTTGACGGAAGTCAAGGTCGAGCCCGGATGGGGGTGATTCGGGGCGCGACGCTCGCTGTCGGGTGCGGCGCCCGAAAGTCAGAGCAGGGCGAACTTGAGCAGGAACACGCCGGCGATCACGGCTACGGCGAGCGGCAGCTCGCGCACGCGCCCGGTGAGGAGCTTGAGGGCGGTGTAGGTGATGAAACCGAAGGCCAGACCGTTGGCCACCGAGAAGGTGAAGGGGATGGTGATGGCGGTGACCGCTGCCGGTGCCGCTTCGGTGAGGTCGTCCCACTGCACCTGCGCCAGCCCGCGCGCCATGAGGATGGCCACGTAGAGGAGCGCCGGCGCGGTGGCATAGGCCGGGACCATGGCCGCGAGCGGGGAGAACACGAGCATGGCGAGGAAGAGGATCGCCACCACCACGGCGGTGAGCCCCGTGCGCCCGCCCACCGAGGCTCCGGCGGCCGATTCGAGGTAGGTGGTGGTCGAGGACGTCCCCAGCGCCGCGCCAAGCACGATGGCGGTGGAGTCGGCCATGAGCGCCCGTCCCAGGCGCGGCAGGCGGCCTTGGGCGTCGAGCAGCTTCGCGCGCTGGGCCACGGCGATGAGCGTGCCGGAGGCGTCGAAGAGTTCCACGAGGAAGAAAGTGAGCACGATGGAGAGGATGCCCGTGTCGATCGCCCCTTTGATGTCCATGGCCAGAAAGGTGGGGGCGAGCGAGGGCGGCGGGGCGAAGAGGCCCTTGAAAGGGACGAGCCCCAGGGCCACGGCGGCGAGTGTCACCCCGAGGATGGCGATCACCACCGCGCCGGTGACGCGGCGTGCTTCCAGCGCCAGGATGGCGAGGAAACCGATCACGGCGAGCAGCACCGGCAGGCGGTGCAGGTCGCCGAGCGTGACGAAGGTGGCCGGGTGCGCCGCCACTAGCCCCGCGTTCTTCAGGCCGATGAGCGCGAGGAAGAATCCCACGCCGGCCGAGATGGCGAACTTGAGACTGGCGGGGATAGCGTCGATGATCCACTCGCGGATGCGCAGCGCGGAAACGATGAGGAAAAGGCAGCCGGAGATGAAGACGGCTCCGAGCGCCGTCTGCCAGGAATAGCCGAGCGTTCCGACCACGACGAAGGCGAAGTAGGCGTTGAGCCCCATGCCCGGGGCGAGGGCGATGGGGTAGTTGGCGTACAGCCCCATGATGGCCGAGCCGATCGCCGCCGCGAGGCACGTGGCGGTGAAGACGGCTTCGCGCGGCATGCCGGCCGAGCCGAGGATCTCGGGGTTGACGAAGACGATGTAGGCCATCGTCAGGAAGGTGGTGAGCCCCGCGAGCACTTCGGTGCGCACGTCGGTGCCGTGGGCCTTGAGCTGGAAGAGGCGTTCGAGCATGGAGATGGCGTCCAACGAAGACGCTGCATTGTAGGAAAAGTCAGCGAAGGAAGGCAATCGATATAATCGCTTCCTGGCATCCGGAGGAAAGGAAATGAAGTGGGCGTGAAGCGCGGAAGGCGAGGGGTGGGGCGCTCGGGCGCCGTGGCGCTGCTGGCGCTGTTGCTGCTCTTCGTTTGGCTGTGGACGGGGCGCAGCGCCCTGCCACAGGATTCGCCCGGCGGCTGGCCGCGCGTGCGCGACACCGTCGACCGGCTGCTCACCACCGAACTCGTCAATCCGGGTTTCGTCGTCGGTTATTCCGAATGGCATGGCGTACCGCGCTGGGTGGCCTATCGCGCCGATCCGCCGCCGGGTCATCGCCTGCAACGGCGTCCGGCGCAGTTCGAGCCGGATCCCCGCACTCTGCGCTGCCGTCTGGGCTGGCATTGCGTGCGGCACGAATCCTACCGCGGCTCGGGGTTTGACCGCGGGCACATGGCGCCGAATTTCCTGATCGGCACCCGCTATGGGCCTGAAGCGCAGCGCGCCACGTTTCTGCTCTCCAACGTCGCGCCGCAGCGCCCGCAACTCAACCAGGGAAGCTGGCAGCGGCTGGAGGCGGTGGAGGCCGACCGCTTCGCACCGAATTCGCGCGTGCTGTGGGTGGTGGTGGGGCCGGTGTTCGACGAGAATCCGCCGCGTTTTTCCCCGGAATGGATCGCGATCCCCAGAGCGTTCTTCCGCATCTTCTGGGGCGAGGACGAGGAGGGGCGACGGCGGGCGCTCGCCTTTCTCATGCCGCAAGACACGCCACCGCAGGCCGACCTGCGGGCATATCTCACCACGGTGCGGGCGATCGAGCAGGCCACGGGAATCGACTTCTTCCCCGATTTGCCTACGCAGGAGCAGGAGCGACTGGAGACGGCCGCGCCGGACGCCCAAGCCTGGGGGCTCACCGAAGAATGGGCCCGCGCTCCGGGGCGCTATCGGGCCGAATGAGCGAGGCTAGACGAGGAAGGGGTTGTTCAGGCGCTCTTCGCCGAAGGTCGACATCGGCCCATGCCCCGGCACGAAACGTACGTCGTCGCCCAAGGGCAGCAGCTTGGCGAGGATGCCGCTGATGAGCTGTCGGTGATCGCCGCGGGGAAAATCGGTGCGCCCGATGGAGCCGGCGAAGAGCACGTCGCCCACGAAGGCGAGCCGCTCGTCGGGCGCGAAGTAGACCACGTGCCCCGGCGTGTGGCCGGGGACGTGGAGGACTTCCAGCGTGTGTTCTCCGATGGATACTGTGTCGCCCTCTTCGAGCCAGCGATCGGGCAGGAAGGCTTCGACCTTGCCGAAACCGAAGGTACGCGCCTGCTCCGGCAGCGCCTGCAGCCAGAAACGTTCTTCTTCTTGCGGCCCGAGGATGGGTATGCCACCCAGGCGCCGGGCAAGTTCCGGGGCCCCGGCGGCGTGGTCGATGTGCCCATGGGTGAGCAGGATCTGGCGCACGTTCAGATTGCGGGTGCGGATCGCCTCTTCGATGCGCTCGAGGTCTCCGCCCGGATCGATGACGGCGGCCTCACCGGTGCGGTCGCACCACAGCAGCGAGCAATTCTGCTCGAAGGGCGTCACGGGAATGACGAGAACGTGGAGCATGGCGAGCATCCGCGGCAAGGAATGCCGATATTGTAGCAGCGAGGCGCCTCACGCAGCGCCCGGGTAAAGCCAGGAACAGATGAAAACCGCCGCGGCCACTCCGGCCAGATCCGCCGTGAGCCCTGCGGCGATGGCGTGGCGCATCTTCTTGATGCCGACGGCGCCGAAGTAGACCGCCAGCACGTAGAAGGTGGTCTCGGTCGAGCCCTGCAGGGTGGAGGCGAGCCAGCCGGCATAGCTGTCGGGGCCGACGCTCGGGTCCTTGAGGAGATCGGCAAGGAGCGCGAAAGCCCCGGAGCCCGACAGCGGCCGCAGAATGGCCATGGGCAGCACTTCGGCGGGAAGGCCCAGCGGCTCGGTGATCGGGGCGAGCAGGGCGACGAAGAAAGGCAGGGCGCCGCTTGCGCGCAGCAGCGCCGTGGCCGCGAGGATGGCGACTAGATAAGGAATGATGCGCAGCGCCACCTGGAAGCCGTCCTTGGCCCCGTCGACGAAACTCTCATAGACCGCCACGCCGCGCGTGAGGCCATACACGATGAATGCCACGATGAGCGAAGGGACGATCCAGGCCGAGACGATCTGGCCGTAGCGTACGCTGGCGACGATGAGAGCGACGAAGGAGAGCGCCGCCGCCCAGCCTGCCCAGCGCGGCAAGGGGGCGAGCGCTGCCTCTTCGTCCGCTTGCGCCTGCGCAGGCTGGGACATTGGCGCCGGGGCAATGCGTGGCGCGGGAAAGAAGCGGGCGAAGAGCGGTGTGAGGAACACCGCCGCCAGCGTGGCGCAGGTGGTGGCAAAGAGGGTGGTGGGCAGGATGGCGGCTGGGTCGCTGCTACCGGCGGCCGCGCGCAGGGCGATCACGCCGGTGGGAAGCAGCGCCAGGCCGGAGGTGTTGATCGCGAGGAAGCGCACCATGGCGTCGGTGGCCGTTCCGGGATGGGGATTGAGCCGGTCGAGCTCCTGCATGGCGCGGATGCCGAAAGGCGTGGCCGCGTTGCCCAGCCCCAGCAGGTTCGCCGAGAAGTTCATGATCATGGCGCCCATGGCCGGGTGCTGCGGCGGCACTTCGGGGAAGAGCCGGCGCATGAGCGGGGCGATGAGGCGGGCGATGCCGGTGAGCAATCCGCCTTGTTCGGCAATCTTCATCAAGCCAAGGAAGAAGGCCATCACGCCCACCAGCCCCAGGGCGAGCTCGACGGCGGCGCGTGAAGCGTCGATGACGGCCTTGCTCATGGCCATCATCACGCCCGGCGTGCCCGTGAGCTCGCGGCCGGCGCCAGTCGCAAAGGCGATCAGCAGGAAAGCGGCGAAGATGCGGTTCATGCCGAAGAAAGGATCAGGAAGAGGAATCCAGGGTGACGGCAACCTGGCGCCGTTCGGTGCCGCGCAGCACGTCGAGCGTTACGGTGTCGCCGGGCCGGTAGCGCTCGAGCGCGTCGAGGAGCGTGTCGAGATCGGGCGTAGGCGTGCCGTCGATGGCCACGATCAGATCGCCCACCACGACGCTGCCCTCGGTGACCGGAACGAAGGGTTTGAGCCCTGCGCGCGCCGCCGGCCCATCGGGGTCGACGCGCAGGATGGCCACTCCAGGCGGAAGGCCCAGGGCCTTGTTGAAGGCGGGGGAGGCCGCGGCGATGCCGAGCACGGGACGGCGGATGCGTCCCTCGCGGATGAGCCGCGGCACGATGCGGTTGACCTCGTCGACGGGGATGGCGAAGCCGATGCCGGCAGAAGCGCCGCTGGGGCTGTAGATGGCGGTATTGACGCCGATGAGCCGACCGGCGCTATCGAGAAGCGGCCCGCCGGAGTTGCCAGGATTGATGGCCGCATCGGTCTGGATCACGCCGCGGATGGTGCGGCCGGTGACGGATTCGATCTCCCGATTGAGGGCGCTCACCACGCCGGTGGTAAGGCTCTGGTCCAGCCCGAAGGGGTTGCCGATCGCCAGCACTTTCTGCCCCACTTTGAGCCCCTTGCTCTCGCCGATGGGGATGGGGCGCAGGCGTTCGGGCGGGGCGTCGATGCGCAGCACCGCGAGGTCGCGGTCGGGATAGACACCGACGAGCTTGGCGCGCCAGGTGCTCTGGTCGGCCAGGGTGACGCGGGCCGCGTCCGCTCCCTGGATGACGTGGAAATTGGTGACGACATGCCCGGCTTCGTCCCAGACGAAGCCGCTGCCGGTCCCCTGGGGGATTTCGAGCACGTTGAGGGTGAAGAGGTTGAGCGCTTGGCGGGCGGTGGTGATATGGACCACCGAGGGCGAGGTGAGGGCGAAGATCTCGACGGTATTGCGCTCGTCGGCGGTGAGCTCGCCGCGCGGGGCGATGGCGCGCGGCTGGGCCGGGGTCGTTCCGGCGGTCTTCGCGAGCAGCGTGCCCAGCGAGGCGGCGAGCACGATGAAAAGGATGAAAAGGAGCGAGAGCAGCGTGAAGCGATGGGCGGAGCGCATGCGGCGGATTCCCGACGGTGCGAAGCGCTCATTGTACGGGAAAGGGCGAAGGCAGGGGGGATGGGGCGGGCAAAAACGGCGGCCACGCAGGCCGCCGTCGGACAGGGATGAAGAGAAGGTCAACCTTGAACGGCGATGCGCCGGGTTTTTGCGGTCTCGGCCTTGGGCAGCGTGATTTTGAGCACGCCGTCGCGATATTCCGCCTTGGCCTCTTCGGCCTTGACCGGCACGGGGAGCGCGATGGCGCGCTGGAAGCGGCCGTAGGCGCATTGCATGAGACGGTATTGCCCCTGTTTTTCCTCGCGCTCGAGGCGTTTCTCACCGCGAATCACGAGCTGGCCGTCGAGCACCTCGACTTCGAGATCCTCTCGGTCGAGCCCGGGGATCTCGACGCGGACTTCGAGCGCCTCGTCGGTCTCGTAGATGTCGGCGCCGAGCACCGCCCAGCGCACGCCTCCAGCCGGCGCCGGCAGATTGGGCGAAGCGCTTTTTTCGTCGTTGCGTTCGCGGGGCTGGAAGCGGGTGAGCGCGCCGGCGGCCCGTTCCCACAGCTGTCGCCAGCCCTCCATCAGATGCTCCCAGCTCTGGCCGAGGCCGGATTTCCATTGCTCCAGTACCGAACTCATACTTCGTCCTCCTCTGCGTCAGACGAAGGCCGCCCGGCGATGGGCGGCCAAAAAGGTCATTTCCGTACCGGAAATGAAGGAATCAGCCAGCCTGCACCGTGATGCGCTTGGGTTGAGCCTGCTGATGTTTCGGAATGCGCAGCTCGAGTACCCCTTGATCGAGTTTGGCCTGGATCGCTGCGGTGTCGAGGTCGCGCGACAGGGTGAAGCTGCGGGCATAGCGCGGGGCGCGGATCTCGGCGTAGATCGGCTCCATGCCTTCGCTCACGGGAAGCGACACGTTGCCTTCGATGGTAAGGGTGTCGCCCTCCACCTTGATCTCCAGCGAATCGCGGCTCACACCGGGCAGGTCGGCCCACAGGGTGATGCTGGTCTGATCCTCGATGATGTCGACGCGCGGCACCGCGGTCGGGACGCGCTGGGCTTCCTGGGCGGTGACGTTGGTGCCGGGGCGGGTGGTGACGTTGGTTTCAGCCATGGTCGTTCCTCCTTTCGCGATCATTTGATTTCGATGCGGCGCGGTTGCAGATGGGCTTTGCGCGCGATGCGCAGCCGCAGCACGCCGTCGCGGTAGGTCGCCTCGACCTTGTCGGGGTCGAGATCCTCGGACAGGCTGATGGTGCGGCGGAACTTGCCGGCGAAGCGCTCGTTGGCATAGACCGTGACCTGGCCGTTTTCCGGAATCGGCGAGGAGCGCTCGCCGGCGATCGTCAGCACGCCTTGCTCGAGCGTGACCTCGAGCTTGGCCGGATCCATGCCCGGAGCGAATGCATACACTTCGACCGCCTCGGGCGTGCGGCCGACGTTGATGGCTGGATAAACGACATCGAGCGCCGTTTCACGAATGGCCGCCGGCCAGCCGCTCCACAGGCGGTCGAGTTCGCGCTGCAGCCGGTCGAACTCCTCGAACAGGTTGGTGGGAAAGAGTGTCGTGACCATCGTGCTGCCTCCTTGAATGTTGGCCGGGCGGAGTCGCCCGGTACCGGGACCAACGATGAACGCGTGCGTTGCGTTTATCGATATAGGGTGTCCCGCCGAGAATTTCAAGGGTTGCATCACGTGTGCGGTACTGGTACTTCATCGCGCTGCGCTTGTAATTTCCCTCGCCGCCACCAATAATGGAGAGGCCCGGGCAGCGAGAAACCGTCGCCGCCCGGAGCGCACTCATCGGCTGTTCGGAGGCGGTACGGAATGAAGTTTCGCGACTACTACGAGATTCTCGGCGTGCCGCGCACGGCCACGGCGGAGGAAATCAAGAAGGCGTGGCGCAAGCTCGCGCGCAAGTACCATCCGGACGTGAGCAAGGAGCCCGACGCGGCCGAGCGCATGAAGGAGGTCAACGAGGCCTACGAGGTGCTCTCCGATCCGGAGAAACGCGCCGCGTACGATCGCCTTGGGGAGCACTGGCGCCAGGGCGAGGACTTCTCGCCGCCGCCGGGCTGGGATGCCGGCTTCGAATTCCGCGGCGCACCGGGCGGCGGTCCTTTCGAGGGGATGGATTTCTCCGATTTCTTCGAGTCGCTCTTCGGGCGCATGCACCGCGGCGCGGCCGGTGCGCGCCAGCGCCGCAGCGGGGGTTTTGCCCTGCGCGGGGAAGACCATCACGCCAAGATCCTCATCGATCTCGAAGACAGCCTGCATGGCGCCACGCGTTCGATCACCCTGCGCGTGCCCGAGCTCGATGAATCTGGGCATGTGGTGCTGCGCGAGCGTACCCTCAACGTACGCATCCCCAAGGGCATCCGGCAGGGACAGAAAATCCGGCTCACCGGCCAGGGCGGCCCGGGGATGAACGGCGGCCCGCCGGGTGATCTCTACCTGGAAGTGGAATTTCGCCCCCATCCGCTCTATCGCGTCGAGGACAAGGATCTCTACCTGACGGTGCCGGTGGCGCCGTGGGAGGCGGTGCTCGGTGCCAAAATCCAGATCCCGACGCCGGAGGGGCCGGTGACGCTCACCATTCCGCCCGATTCGCAGCACGGCCGCAAGCTGCGCCTGCGCGGCAAGGGGCTGCCCAGCGATCCCCCGGGCGATCTCTACGCGGTGCTCGAGGTGGTGCTGCCGCCGTCGAGCGATCCGAAGGTGCGGGAACAGTTCGCGGCGATGGCGCGCGAGGTACGGTTCGACCCTCGTGCGCACTGGGGCCGGTGAGGAGCCAACTCTCGTATTACAAAAAGTGCAAATTAGTCCATAATGGTGTTCATGGAAAACGCCATGAGCACAGGCAAGGCGGCAAAACTTCTTGGCGATGAGTGACTGACCATGCACCTTACCCACAAGATCGCCCTTCGTCCCGCGCCCGAGCAGGCGGATTACTTCAAACGCGCCTGCGGCACGGCCCGGCGCGTGTGGAACTGGGCGCTCGCCGAATGGAACCGGCAGTATGCCGCCGGGCAAAAGCCCAATGCCATGGCGCTCAAGCGGCAGTTCAACGCCATCAAGTACAGCGACTCCGACTGGCTCGACGAAAACGGCCAGCCGTGGCTCGAGGGCATCCACAGGGATGCGCATTCGCAGCCGTTCGCGCACCTGCAAAAAGCGTGGAAGCG
>NZ_LIPU01000021.1:0-18892 GCF_001418245.1 Tepidiphilus thermophilus | reverse complement strand
CCATGCGTCACAGTTTATACCACATGGTGCGCTTCGCGCACCCGCAATTCCTCCCCTGACTCAAGTCAGGGGTTTCCTTGCGGAGATTCTATGAAGGACCGCCTGCCGATTCGCGACGATGAGATTGCGCACCTGCCCGCGCACGCGGTTGTATTCCTCGCTCAAAAAGTCGAGCAACTCTTCCACTTTGGCGGGATCCCGCTCCAGGTTTGGGTCGATCAGACCGATCGCCGTCTGGAAGCAGGAAAATACCTGCTCTTCGCGATCGAGGAGATCGAGCAGTTCGAGTTCTTTGCTCATTTTCACGCTCCTGTCGAGTCGAATACCCACGAAAGACCGTGGGCGGCCGGGTGCTAGCAACCGTCAGAAGAGCGGCGGGCGTATTCCCCTCGCGGGTCTTGTATTAGCCGCACACCCGGCCATCGACTCGGCAGGGAACCCGCCCGAGGAGGCGGCGGACGGATTCCGGACATAAAAATACCGCGAACTGTCGGGCGCGGAAGACCGCTTCTGAGGTGTTGCTAGCACCTTGATTGATTTATAGCATCCCCTTCGTCTGGAGTCAAGAGATTTTTTGTGCTATAGTGGTAGCAGATGGGCGGTATCTTATCTCTATCTTTGGAATGCAATGAAAGCGCTACACATCCGCAACCTATCCGACGATGCCCACGAGGCATTGAAGCGGCTTGCCAAGCAGAGCCATCGCAGCGTGCAGGAATACGTCCGCGCTCTGATCGAACGAGAGGTACGCCTTTCTCGGCCCTCGCCCATAGAGATTGCGCGGCAGTGGCGCAGCAAACTCTCCGGGAGGCCCCTTGGCGATACCGTCGAGGATGTGAGGAAGGACCGGTCGCGATGATCTGGGTCGTCGACACCTCCGCCGTCGTTCGGCTCTTCGTGCCAGATGGGCCGCTGCATCCCGACATCGAGCCGGCCATGAACCGGGCGATGCATGGCTCGGACGTCGTGTTGGCACCGGATTCGATGCTGGCGGAAGCACCCAACGTGCTATTGCGCAAGAAAAGGCGCGGCGAGTTATCCTCCGAGGAGGTCCAAGAGATCGTCGAGACGATCGTCTCCCTGCCGGTTCGCATCGAGCCGCATGCCTCACTGCTCGTTGCCGCCTTTTCTCTGGCCGACGCATACGATCTAACAGTCTACGATGCGCTTTATCTCGCTCTGGCCGAGCGTCATGGAGCGCGCATCATTACCTGTGACGAACGGCTCGAGCGCGCCGCGAAGACGCTTGGACTCGGGAATTGAGTGGCTTAACAATAGGGGACGACGATGGACAATACGACCGTGTTGTTATGGTTCGCATTATTCGGCAATCTCGTTCAAGCATATTACGCGGCAAAGTTCGGTTTCCGCGCCATACGCTCCTTCTTGAGGAGAGAGATACTCCCCGGTCTGCGTAATCTGGCGGTCGCTTGCGCCATTGCGGCTTTAGCTGCCGTTTTCCCATTGTCCCTCATCTCCGGCAACTGGGACATAGGCAGGTTTGCCCTGGTGATCTGCCTCATAACCCCATTAATCCTGGCGTGGAAGCCGTTGCGCAGAACAATTCCCAGAAGACCGATTATCATCGCTTACCTATGCTTCGCTTTTTCGGCGATGCTTCTAATCTCAGAAGAAAACATCCCTAAAGAGGTGATTCTGCCGATTATTGGAGTGGGCTTCCTATTTTTGATAACCAACTCTAATGCTATTAGCGAGAGTAAAAGATCTTCCATCTACCTGTTGGGGGGGTTCGCTTTTTTTTGGTACCTTGGTTTTTTTAAGTTCTTCCCGGAAAGCGGGAGCATATTGGAGGCACTCATACTTGGACTGGCTGTCCCACTTGTGTTTATTGGTTTATTGTTCGGTGGTGGCTTCCTCTTGCTGTGGGCCCGAGATGCCGCCGAGGATCGCATACGCTGGATGACCCGCGTGCGCTTCGACGAAATCGAGCGCCTTCGTAGCGAGTATGGATACCATCGCTACTCTCAATCCAAAGCCGACGGTTCGCCCTGGCCCGGCAAGCAGGACAAGACTTCGGTGACGACCGACAAGGCAACTCGGCGCCGGCGCACTCGCGACGGACATTAGCGCTCATCGTCCGCTCGGCGGGGGCCCGTCGTCCTTGACCGCTTCGCCCCGCTCCGGCTGT
Organism: Tepidiphilus thermophilus; assembly: GCF_001418245.1. Classification (NCBI taxonomy): domain Bacteria; kingdom Pseudomonadati; phylum Pseudomonadota; class Hydrogenophilia; order Hydrogenophilales; family Hydrogenophilaceae; genus Tepidiphilus; species Tepidiphilus thermophilus. The sequence continues at coordinate 16,743 of NZ_LIPU01000021.1, read as the reverse complement.
TGCTGAGGCGGCACAGGCCGTTGCCCGCCGCCAAACAGCTTCCCGATGCTGGAACCGCCCTCAAACCCGCCGAGCAGGTCCGCGGCGACGTCCGTTCCTCTACCCAACGTACCGTCCAGTTTAGCCGATACGAATTGCTGCGCCGTCGGCTGCACTGAGGGTTGCGCAACCGGAGACGCGGGTTGTGCGACCGGGGGCTCAGGTTGCGTCCGGCTGGTATCGGCATTCTCTTGGATGAAACCGCCCACCCATTTCGCCCCGAGATTGCCGATCCCGTCGCCAACGGCGAGCCCAAGACTGACGAAAGTCCTTTCCGTTGCTTCGACTTCGGCATTGAACGCCTTCATGCCCGCACGCCTGGCTTGTTCCGCGACGGGCTCGGGGGGCGGACCGATGAAATTCCGGCCGAGCGTCTCGTTGAGGACTTTTTCTTCCGCTTTCGTGGCGGCGCGCGTGGCAAACCAGTCTCCCGTCTTGCTCGCCAGCCGCATGCCGAAGCCGCCTCCAACCCCCATCCCCAACACGAAAATACCCGTCTCCGCCCACGCCTGGCCTTCGCTGCCCTTGTAATTCTGAGCGGTTTCCTTCGCGAAGCTTCCGCTCTTCAGTCCCAGTTTTTCCCCATATTTGTCCAAGAGGAACGTCGTGCCTTCCGGGAGAACCGACGTGCCAGCGTTCGAAATCGCCCTTATCAAGAGAGATCCTGGGTTTTTCAGCAGATTTTCCAGCTCCCGTTTTTCCTTGGTTCCAAGATCGTCGATTCCTTTTGCCTCGCGCAGGATCTGGGAGCCGACGGCTTCCAGTTCCGCCTTCGCCTGGGCGGGCAACTGGCTGCTCACCCATTGACTCGGGCTGACGCCGGCGGCCGCGGCCGCATTTTCGATGACGGAGAGATACCCTTCCCCTAGTTTGACGATCCGGTCTTGATTGCCGACCCGTTCCTTGCCGCGTTCGAAGAACGCCTGCACGTCCGCAGGCGTTTTCACTTCGCCCACACCGACCGATAGCGTCGGTTCGACGCGCTCCTTGAAGAATCTCTCCACGAACGGCGTGAGCAGCTCCGGATTCTTCTCGGCCATCTGCGCAACCGTTCCGGGATCGAAATTCCTGCCGAGCAGATCCAGCTCGTTGCGCTGCGTTCCCATCCAGTTGATGAACTGACGCACCATGCCGGTTTCCCAGGCGGCGGAGTTTTCCCTGGCGCGGTTCGCCTCCTCCTTGAAGGCCAGCGACTGCTGGTAGTTGGCCGACGCTTGCTCGGAATGACGCTGCAAACTGTCCAAACTCGCCCGCAGGGCCCGCATGCCCCTAGCCTCCGACGATTCGCCCGTGTCATACCGCGACTGGCGCGACACCTGATGGGCACGCTCCATCGCCTCCTTGAACGATTGAGCCTGCCTGAAAGCGTCTTCCAGGTTCTTGCTTATCGATTCGGCGGCTTTGCTGCTGCCGGATGCCTTCAGTTTTGCCGTTACGCCGTTCCCAAGAAGATCGAGTCCGCCACTGGCCCCGAGCTCGCCCAGCACCTCCGCCGCCTTATCCTCCGATAGGCCGTGCTGCTTGGCAAAGTTCTTTACGACGTCCTGAGCCTTGCCGTAGGCTTGGCCGATCTTTGCTATGTCTTCCGACGTCGCGCTGTCGCCGGATTGGGCTCCGGTCGCGTGCGCGCGAATGAAGTCGCCCATCTTCTGGAGCGACGCCACCGTTTCCGCGCCCGCGGCTACCATGTTGCCTACGGCCGCCGTTTCCGCTTCTTCCGACTTCCGCTGGAGTGCCGCGGATATCTTGCTTCCCGCGTTGAGCCGCATGTTGATCCGGTGCTGCATTGCCGATGCATCCACTGCGGTGAGGCCGTCCGCGAACGTGGTCGTGCTGACGCCATCGGCCCCCACGTCCGTGCGCACTGGCGCGCCCATGCGTATCGTTGGAGCCGTGTTGTACTGGCCCGCGGTCATCTGGTCGCTTCTCACGGTGTTGTCCAGAAACTTTCCGCCCGCCGCGCCGCCTCCCTGCATCCAGGCCCCCGCGGCACTCGATGCCGCCTGTAGCGTCCCCTGCACGAGGCCCCACGCAATAATCGGGATGGAAAGAGTGAGATAGGCCGCCACATTCATGTCGTCGACCGCTGTCGTACCCAACCAGTTGGTCAGGTTGCACGAGAGATAGGCATTCCCGTTGGCCGCGACCATCGAGCTGACCTCGCTCTTCGTCTTGATGTTCATCATGTAGTTCATGACCGCATAGAGCGGGGGCCACAGCTGCACCCAGAGCAGTGACCCGACGTATCCCTTGAGAAAGGTTCCGGCATACTGTCCCGCCACCACGATCATGATCACGACGATCGGAAACACCGCATAGGCGATCATTTCGACCGCATTCCGGAACTTGGGCATGCCGCTCATGGCCACCGAGTACATCGACGTCGTGGCGGTCTTGAAGCTGCGGATTCCTGCGGCCGTAGCGGTTGCTTGCTGAACTTGCGCGGCATCTCCGATCTGCGCGGCTACCCTGGCAGGAGCATCGATGAGGTAGTTGCATAGGGCTCCCTGCTTGATCTGGTCAAGCACCGGCGTCGCGGTTGACGATGGGGCGAAGAACTGCTGCGTGCTCAGCAATGCGTTCGACAGCGCCACCTTCGCAGCGGCCATCGACATTTCCGGGAACAGCCCCTGCGCCTTCAACCCGAGCACGGTATTGGCATCCAGGTTCAGTTGCGCGGTCAGCGCGGCGTATGCCTCTGGGCAGCTCATCGTACTGGCAACGGAGGGGTCGTTGTAGTCGGCGATGGTAACCAGCAATCCCGGATTGGTGTTGCTGAACGCCTGCCATATATTCTCGGTCGTGGCGAGCGTGGATGGGCTGATATATCCAGTGGCAAGATCCGGTATGACGCATTCCCGATAGAACTCGTCGAGATTGCGCATGAGCACGGGACTGGAGAACTGGGTGCCGAGGCGCTCGAGCATGACCCTGTGCCCGAACAAGGTTCCCGTCTTCCGTAATTGAACGTCGTCGGGCAGTGAGAAGACCGTCTCGAAAGCGGTCGTTAGCCAATCCCCGATCTTGCTGGTCCCATGAGCGAGTGCCGCAAGGCCGATCGGAACGTTGGAGACGACCTGGGATGGGTTCGTTCCGGTTCGATCGACGATCAGCACGTTGCTCTTCGGAACGAGCAGCATCCCATGCATCAGCGCGAGCATGACCACCCAGCGCCAGAAATCTTCCTGGCGGCTCCGTCCCGCAAGAACAGCCACGACCAGACTGATGATCACCACGAGCGCCAGCGTGCGCAGCAGGCCGTTGAAGTCTCCGCTGCCGGTGATGGCCGCGACCGCGTTGAACACATTGACGAGCTCCGTCGTGTTCCAGTACGCGTAGATTTCGAAATTCACGAATGGTCCCTCTTTTCTGCCCGTCGAGCCGATGCAGGCAAATTGCCGCTATTGGTTGAACGTCAGAAGCGACTTCTGCACGTCGCCCGGCATCGATCTCATCATGGTTTCATGAAGCCACTGTATGGTCTTCTGCAGCTCCGCCGTCGATACGGCCTTCTGGTATTGCGCCATATACTCGGCGGAGGCGAGCTGCCGGACATCCGCGATGCGCTGGTTCAAGCTCGAGCTCGCCTGCACGACGTCCTGCGCCTGGGCCGCCATGTTGTTGGAAAGCGCCTTTTGCAGGGTGTTTGCCATCTCGTTGAACCAGTTGTAGGCAAGCTCGACGGCCACGACCTGGGCATAGTTGTCGGTCAGAAGCGCAGGGCCGCTCCTGCTCATGGCGGCAACGTTGGCCAGCCTCCACACGGGAATCGACGAATTCATGTAGACCGCGTAGTCGATGCCGCTGAAACTCTGCTTCTGGCGGCTCACGATCTTGTTCGTGGCATTCTCCATGGTCTTACGGACATGCCACGACAGCGATGCGACGGACTGATTCGGGACCGCAGCCGGATTCATGCAGTCGTAGTCGTTGCATTTGAGAAGGGTGACGTCGCTCTTGGTGGACGACTCCGGGTTGCCGATGAAATCCGAGAACTTGACCCCGGTCGGACCGACGTAACGCCAGAGTGGCGTGGTGCCGTTTTCGTTTCCCGGATCGCCGGGCGGGACAATGATGATGGTCCCGACCATGCTCATCATCAGCTCTTTCAGCTCGTCGGGCGCGCTGGTTTTCTGGAGGGCCTTCCAGACGACGTTGCCGGGTTGCAGGATTTCCTTCAGATTTGCATCAGCGCTGGCGGCCTTTTGGCGGGCCTGCTTCTTGGCGGTCTTGTCTTTTCGCCACTCGTCGAATGACTGGAAGCTGTCTGACCAGAGGTTCGAAAGAGTGGAACCCGTGCCCTGGGCGTTCGCCTGCTCTTTCTTGTCGGAAAGAATGGGACCCAATGTGGCCGTGGTGATGCCCTCCGCCAACTGGCAGGAGTTGAGGTTCATGCCGTTGATCTTCGATGCCTGGTCCTGGATGTATTGCATGAGGTCGGCCAAATCGGGGGAGACCGATTTCACCGCCATCATGAATGCGTACGAGATGGCATTGTTGGCGATGTTGCGCAGAAGCGCGGTCAGCTGCTCGCTGTTGATGAACGAGAAGGAACCGGCGAAGAGGTCGATCCCTCCGCACCCGCCACGGATGCTGGGTGGCGCTATCGACGCGAGCTGATAGTTGCGGATCGGCGTGCGCATGTACATGCTGCCGCCGGTGTACACGGTCGAGGTTTGACCCTGAACCATCTGCGCGCCGGTCACGTTGCCGTAGGCTCCCATTTCGTTGAACCAGGACTGCATCTCGGACTGGATGCTGGCCGATGCCGACGCGCTGAATGTGACCGCGATCGCTGCCGCGATGAGACGTTTCCTGAGCATGGGTATTCCCTTTTGCAAGTGACCGACGATCCGGTTATCTAACATAGGCGGGGTCCTCATGCAGCCGGCCAAAAGCGGACACTTTGTTTCCATTTCTGATTAGTACAGCTCACCCGGCCGTGTACTGGTGAGGATGTAGATGCGCTCGATCACGTCCTGAGCGGAAATCACCCCGGAGCCCAACGGAATCAGCCGCTTGTCCCTAATGTTCCCCAGCACCAACGTGGGAACTTGCTGGATGCCGAGCCTGGCAGCCATCCCGTTATCGCGCAGAGGATTCGGGTACTCCGACAGGCCTCCTCCATCCAGGCTGACGGGAAGTACGGTAATACCGTAGGCTTCCGACAGAAATTTGAGTGTCGGGGCCATGCGATGGCAGTAGGGGCAATCCGAGCGAAAGAAGAAGAACAGCCCCCATTCCTTGTTGATCTCGTCCAGCGTTCGCTTCTCTTCGGCCTTGCGCAGGTTCGTATAGGTCGCGATGGCAGCGTTGTTCGCCGGACGCTTCAACTCGTAGTTCATTTCCGGGTTTTGCCAGATGACACGGCGCCAGACATCTGAGAATACGGATGCGCGCTGCATCAAACTCTCTTGAGCCGCGATGTAGGCTTTGACGTTTTCCTGGGTCGGTTGCAAGATGGCGAGCGCCCTCTTCGCTTCTAGTTCCTTGCGCAGTTTCTCGATCTCTTCAAGGGCGATCTCTTCCTTGGTCTTGGCTTTCTTGGGTGGCTGCCGTTGGGTTGGCTTTGTCTCCTCGACTTGGCAATACCAGTTGAACTTCGTGCTGTCGCACTGCCAGACTGACGGATAGTCCAGCCCGCTCGATGGCGTACCTGCCATCGCCGACGCTGCCGCCGTCAAAGACAGCGCCCAGGCCAGCTTCCGGCCGAACATTACCTTCCCCCCGAGAGCAGTTCTTTGACCCTCCACGTCATGTCCGGTATTCCCGATGCGCCGCCCGTTTCAGGAAGCCGCAGGATCGCCGCCGCGTTGACGACGGCGCAATCGCATTCCCTGGCGACGACATCCAGCGCGCCATCGACTCTTCTGGCGTAATCTTCCGCCGACAAGAGTAGGGCCTTTTGCTCTTCCTCGGACATGCCGGGCTTGATCTTTTCCGCCAGGTTTTTCTTTTGCTCGTCGAACAGGCTTCCCACGTCCACACGAACCATGCGCGGCGATGGGTGGGTGTATATCCATGCGGCGCCGACGATGCACGCCGACAACACCGATAACGCCCATGTAACGATGTGAGCCTTCAACGCAATCCTGCTCTCAAAAACGCGCACAAAGGTGCGCACGGTTTTCTTCCTGCCCTGAGCCGTCTCGATGACCGTGCTCGTGCCTGACAGGCGTCACTTTCCCGACTGCTCCAGGAACCCCTCCTGAAGCAGCGCCGCCGTTACCGGACGACTTCGTCACGGGTAGGGCAGTTGCGGTTGCCAGCCGTTGAATTTCCCATGATTTGCACTTTTTGTAATAAAGGAGTTGGCTCCGAACAGGCCGACTCTAGCATGTGGCAAAAACCGAAACGTCTACGAAAAGCGCCCGGAAACGCTTCGTTAAGGCCACAGTCGCAGATTTACGCAGCATTTTTGGTCGTTCCGTTCCGCTGCAGCAGCGTTTCGATTGCTTCGACCACCGACAACCCTTGTTCCGTGAGCGTTTTGATCGCTTGGAAGTCCTCTGCCCTGGTCGAATAGAGCAGCATCGAGAAGGGGTCGAGAATCAGCCGTCCCACACCAGAACCCATCGGTCCGTGAACGAAGATCTCCGAGTAATAACCGTGCTCGGTCGTGACGCTCGACAGTTGCCGCTTCATCCACTCGTCGACATGAAGCTTTCCTTCCTTGCCCAGCCGATCGATGGATTCCGGCTTCTGCCTGAGCAGGAATAGCCAGTCCGCATTCTGGATCGCGGCCTTGGTTGCGTCGTTCTTGTAGTAGTCCTCCACCGACTGGGTGATGGTGCCGAAAGCGCCACCGTATTTGCGCGCCCGACGGTAACCGGCCTCGATGAACCCAGCGCTCGATCCGCTTCCCATCAGGTCCCATGCCTCGTCGATGATCACCAGCTTCCTCTTGGATCGATCCAGATACATCTCCTGGGTGATGCGGTACATCATGAGCTGCATCACCACTGCCTGAAGATCCTTCTTGCTCTTCAGTTCCTCCAGTTCCAGGACCACGAAATTCTTGTGGAAGGCTATGTTGGCCTCCCCCTCGAAGTAGCTCGCATAGATGCCGTAGCGGGTGTAAGGCTCGAGCGCCGTGGCCAGACGCGCGAGATCGCGCTCGCGCTCGCTTTCCTCGGAGAGCCGGCCCGTCTTGAGCAGGTCGTAGACATCCGAGATCGTCGCCTCCTTCCCCTTCTGGTCCCATACTCGCTTGATGGCGCTAGACAGGGCCGAGTAGCTGAAATTGTCGAGGGGTTCCCGTGGGCTCGCCATCTGAGCGATCAACGGCAACAGCATCTCCATGTCGTTGTTGATGTCCACGACCATCGAGAACGGATTGAGGCAGATCGTGTTGCGACGTTCGTCCGAGAATTCGATGAATTCTCCGTCCAGCAACTCGCACAGGTTGCGGTATGATCGGCCCACATCGATGATCCAGACTTTGGCACCCGTTCCGAGATAGCGGAACGCCATCTCATTGACGAATACCGACTTGCCGGAACCCGACAGCGCCGCCACGGCGAAGTTGTAATTGCCGCCCTTGTTGTCGAACAGATCGAACGTCATGATCTGGCCACGGCGGCCAAAGAGCGTGAGTACCGGTGTCTCGGTCCCCTTCCACTCCGCAATCAGCGGCGAGGTCATGACGGCGTTGTCCGCCGTCTTCGTCCCGGCTCGGCCAAACATCTGCAAGTCCTTTTGAAGCGCCGGAGTCAGAGTGCACGGCATGGACGCCATGAGCGCCTGATGCTGAAGATAGACATCCTTGGCCAGATCGAAACCCCGTGCCCGCCAGACGGCACGTACCGCATGTTCGCTCCTTGCCGCGTCTTCCAGCCTCGAGATCAGGACGATCTGGTGGTACATCATGACAACGTTGCGTCCGTTGTCAAACGCTCGCAACACCATGTCCCAGTCGCGCTTGCGGTCTTGCAGGTCGGGCTGGAAGTGGGCCATATAGGAACCGGCGGCCTGAGTTGCGCGGGCCGCTTTTATCTGGGCCTTGGTCCGTGCCGACTCGTAATCAAGGATGATGGCACCCATCGTGATCAGGAACGGGCATGGAATCGCCAGAGCCATCTGGTAATAGTCCCCGATCAAGGCCCCCATGTTGCCAAGGCGGTAGTATTTTGGGTACTGCCGTACGGAGAAACATTGCAGTGCGGTTTCGTTCCCACCCGCCTTGCGGAACTTGATGAAGCTGTCTGCGACGCACGATGCGATTTCCGGATTGGAAAGGTGCAAGCGCAGCGGCTTCGACTCGTCGTATTCAATCGGTTTGTCCGCCGCCCGTCCGAACACCCGCTCATGGTCGAAGAAATCGGCCACGAACTCGAGCAGGTCGGTCGGACCCCAATCCCACCCCGGCAGGTGGGCCGAACGCATGGTCGCATGGGCGCTTTCCCGAATGCGGATCGCCTCTTCCACATCGCCGGGATTCGAAGGATCCAAGGGCGTCGTGATGGAAATCACGCAACGGTAGTTGCGCAGCAGATAGATGTGGTGCGAGAACAGTGATTTTCCCGTGCCTTCGAGGTAGAAATCGATTCTGCGACGTCCCAGTGCGCGAAAGACGTTCCTGTTGCGTCTGTCCTCCCATTCCGCGCCGGTTTTGTCGCCATCGACGGGGAGCATGTTTGCCTGAGTCCGCAACACCGGAAGAATGTGCGGACTTGCATAGAGAGAAATCTGGATGCCCGTGCCTGGGGGGCAGGACATGAACAAGCTCGCCAGCACCCGTTCCATTTCTTCGTTGGCGCCGGTCTGCGGCATGGTTTCGATGCAGAAGCCGATGTTCTTCTCCGGTTTTCCGCCGAACGCGCCTTGATCCAGCACGAACAACCTTTCGTCCTTCATCCAGCCTAGATATGGCAGAATTCCGGTCAGCTTCGGGATGCTGGCGATTTGCTCTAGCAGCGCGCGAGGAACGGCGTCGGCCGGAGCAAACCGCTCGCCGTAAAAGATGGTTTTCAGGACTTCGAGCATGCTCAATCCATCCCCCTTCAATCCATCTGCTGCGACGGCGTCGGCCCATAGCCTTGCGCGCCGGGCAGCACGACGCCGCCCCCCTCGGGCCCTTGCGCAGGCTGGCCCTGCTGCGTCTTGCCGTTCGTCTCCGTGCTGAGAAACGTTGGACGGTAGCGGTCGACGATCCGCTTCTGGTTATGCTCGATCACCCAGCGGCCAGGATCGGCCACGACGTAGATGTACGACTGGTCATGGAGATCGCCGTCGCCGTCCTCCCATGGGGCGATCCAGACGCGCAACACCTTCGGTTGAGTGCGGACCGGGTCACCTGACGACGGCGCGCGACCGACGATTGCGGCGGACTTCGCGGGCTGTGCCGCCGGTGTTCCACCTTTCCCTTCCTTTTCCTCGCCCTTCCATTCCGGGTTCAGCGCCGGCAGATTGTTGGCGACGGCGTTGGCATAGACCCCGGACAGCGAGGCGCAGCTCACACCTTCTGGCGCTTTACACGCAAATTTGGTCTCTCCGTCCAGCCCGGACAGGGTGCTGGCGCAGCCCGTCAGAATGGCTGGCAGCATGACAGCGATGACGGGTTTGCGCATTCATCAATCTCCAGTTGCGGTCTCGCCTGCGGCGAGACGCCGTTCGAGCTCGGATGCCGGCACGAACCCCGGCACCATCGATCCATCACCCATGATGATGGTCGGCGTGCCGTTGATGCCTAGGCTACGGCCTAGCTGAATATTCCGTTCTACCGGGTTGTCGCACCGGGTTTCCTGATCCGGAAGCTTGCCGCTTTTCATGAAGTCATCCCACGCCTTTGCGCGGTCTTTGGCACACCAAATAGCTTCCGCTTTACGCTTGGCGTCGGGATGTAGCTCTTCCAGCGGGTAGAGGAAGGTGTAAATCGTCACGTTATCGAGTTTTGGCATCGTCTCGCGCTCCAGGCGCTGACAGAACGGGCAATCCGGGTCGGAAAACACATAGAGCTTCCGGGAGCCGTCGCCTTTGACGGTCTTGATGGCATCGCTCAAGGGCAGCGCAGACACGTCGATTTTGTTGATCTCATCGAGGCGCTGGGCGGTCAGGTCCTTCTGCTCCTTCATGTCGTAGAGGTGGCCAAAGATCATGTACCGTCCGGAGGCGTCCGTGTAGGCAACGTTTCGCCCCATCGCGACTTCATAGACCCCCTGGACCGGGGTTTCTCGAACCGCGGTGATCTTGGTTGCGGGATACTGCTCCTTGAGTCTTTTTTCCACGTCGCCCGCATCCGCGAACACCGTGGTCGCTGCCGCGAACGCGGCGATTGAAACGACGAACTTGCGCATATCAATTACTCCATTGGCTCCAAAGGTTTCCTCATGATCTGACGATTCCACGTCGCCCGCATCCGCGAACACCGTGGCCGCCTGCCGCGAACGCGGCGATTGAAACGACGAACTTGCGCATACCAATTACTCCATTGGATCCAAAGGTTTCCTCATGATCTGACGACCTCGCTTCCAGATGTCCGAATAATCGCCTTCGTCGAGCGCCGGTCCGAGCCCAAGGGTTACGCCCTTGGTCAGGACGACATCGACGACCCTCCCCGCATCGACTTCGATGACGGGGAACATCTTCTCGGCCAGGTTGATGTAGTACTGCGAGAGCCGGTCAAGCGCCCTGCCGACGCCGGCGCCGATTCCTGCCTGGAACTCCTTGCCAGCATCGACGGTACCTACCGTGCCAAGCGCGCTCGTGCTGTAGGACATGGCGGACTGTTGAATGCCCTGTCCGATACCGGAGATGATCCCGGTCATGAGCGCATTGGCCAGCACCTGGCCTTGTTTGCTGATGAGCCGCCCGCGCATACCAGCCTTGCCGTCCTCTCCGACTACGTATCCCTTGGCCGGGGTATCGATGACCTCGCCGTTGTTCAGCACGCAGGAGAGCGATTCGAGCCTGAGATAGGCCCTCTCGGAACTGATGTCGCCGTACCCCGAACCCAAGAGGAAGCACTCCTTGACCTTGGCCCGATAGCGGTTGGGCAGGAAGGCGTTGTCCTGCACCCGCAGCAGTACCGGCCAGGGATTGTTCTGTGCCTGTCCGCCCGTCGGGGCATCCAGCCCTCCCAGCAGTACCGCACGCATGAAAGATCCCGACGGTACATAGGTTTTGCCACGCTTTTCATTGCTCTGATCCACCGGTGCCGCATCGCTGACTTCGAATACGGAGATACCCGGTTCCTTTGGCGGCGGCGGGGGTAGCGGTTCTTGTTTTGCGGGCATGGCAGACGGTGCGGCTGGCTGCGGCTGCTCCATGGAAGGAGGCTGAGGCTGCGGGAATGGGGGCAGCGGCGGGAGCAGGCTTTCCTGTTTCTGTTTCTGTTCGATCTCGGCCAATTTTTGCTTGAGCCCCTGGATGACCGCATCCATTTCCTTCATTTGTTGGGAAGATTGTGCCATCCACACGTCGCGCGGATCGACCTGCGAGCCGGGTGCCGCGATGTTCTTGGTGGTGTGCTCTTCTTTGCCGGACTGAGGAATCATCGATGGCTGCTTGTTCCAGAGCGCGACACTGCCAAAAACAAGCCCAAGAAACGCCGTGCCCAAGGCCCCAAGCACGAGATACTGCTTGGCCTTTGGCGACAGATTCCTGAAACGGTCGGCGAGAGCGGTCTTGTCATCCGTGCTCATCACCCCCCCTCCGTGATCACGTACACAGCCGTCGTTTCCGCGGGGTCGAGTTGCTGGCGTTCGACCGACACGGCCACCACGCCGCGCCGGTAAAGCTCCCGCTCGTCGATTACCATGGGTTTGTCGGAGGTATTCGTGAGCATGTATTTCTCTCCCCTGAGGGGCCCATCGACGACCTTGACGAGCACGAACATGGCCTCGTTCCAGAGAGGCACCACTTCGTTCGTCGTGCGGGAAGCCATGTCCGTTTCATCCGATGAATCGAGAGCGAGCAGCACACGTTTGATGGCTTGGTTGCGCGCCATGTCGCGCCATGAGCGGCCGTTGCCCGATTCGCCCCCTCCTTTGATGACTATGGTATCGGATGGACCGTCGGAGACGGAAAGCAGCAGCTTCCATGTCCGTCCAGCATCGTCGGCTACGAAAACGCTGAATGCCTGTTTTTCGGCCGCTGGCTTGATATATGCCGTTCCAATGTCTTTGTCCGGCACGACCGTAAAATCGCCTTCGGCTCCGAAAACCCGTCGGATGCGGTGGCCCTCCACACGGATCATGGTCGGCTCGAACCGAGACACCGTGGCGCTCAGGGTGTCGTCAGGGCGTCCAGTGAGCACCTGGGCGCTGTGCGCATCAAGGCTGGCTGCCAGCAGGGTCGCCAAAAGGATTTTTATCGCTGGTTTCCTTGAAGTCGCTGACATAGAGTTTTCCATTCATGAACTTGAATCCGACGAGATACGTGGCGTTGCGCTCGCCTGCCTTCTTGTCGGAAGTCCAGGTTACGAGCGTCCCGGACAGCGCCACCCTGAGGTTTTTTTCGTCCGTCGTGACATTGCGGACGGAGAATTGGGTCGCCGCATTGTTCTTTTTCAAAAACTCCGCTCGCGCGCCCATCTCGGCCTGCAAGCGCCCGTATTCGGACGGTGCCGCATACTTGAGGAACAGTTTGTTCTGATAATCGGAGACGGCGGGCGTTACGTTGAGCGCCAACCCCGCATACCAGTACGCCATTTCTTCCAGATATTCCCTGGAGACGGCATTGCCCGATACCCAGAAGCTACGGGTGATTTCAGGGGGGACGAGAACGATTCTCTCTGACCCCGCAAGCTTCGCCATCGCCACCCCCTCGATGAGCGTCAGCACGGCAAGTCCCGCCACGAGGAGGCGCATGAAGCGTATCTCCCGGTTGGCGTTGTCCATCTCCGAGAGATATTTCTTGAAAAGCATGGCTTATTTACCCGTTCCGACACTACGTTCCAGGAAGAGCGTGGTGTAGGTGTCCATCGTACTTTCCGACTTTATCGTCTGTGTGGCCGACACGATACGGTAACCGGCTTCGTACATCTGCTGAATCGTTTTCTGGTTGGTTCCGTCTACCTTCTTGAGGCAGGTGAAGACGACTTGTCCGTTGACCTGATCCACCGGGCTGATGTGCCTTGCTACGCAGACGTTGGGCTCGACCTGAGCAAGCGCCGGGCCTGCCGCCAAAACGGTTGCAAGAAATGCAATGCGTTTTTTCTCGAACATGTTCTTACCCCAGGAAATATCGTTGCGACGAAGGCGGCGTCACGCGAGGCTTGACGAAGACCCCGCTCGGAAGCCACCAGTAAAGTGCATGGACGGCGAATTTCGGATGCTTGCCCGCCTTGAGGCGACCGTACTGCCAGGCGGCAAAAACGCCGGCAGCCATCCCCAAGAACATGGAGCCGGAAATGACCCCCATGCCGATCAGGATGATCGCAATGATTGCCTGATCCATTTCCCACCACAGGAAACGCTCCTGCGCATCGAGCGATTTCGGGATGTATCCGGTTTCGTCGCCACCCATGTCGCCGTCCTCAGATGGTCGCGCTCAGGATGCCGGTGATGATCGTCGGCGTGTATTGCTCAAACACCGCGAACCCCACTCCGCTCAAGATGGGAATGGGGTTTACACGCGCGATGGACATGATTGCCCCGACGCCGACCGCCGCCACGGCCACCGCCTTACCGAAATAGCCGGTCACCACATCGTTGATCCATTTGTACAAATCCTGGAACTCCGTTCCAGTCGTGCCCGCAAAGGCGCTTCCTGCGATCAGAAAAAGAGCGGCTGCGGCGAGCGCCACGTGTGCCTTACGATTCATGCTTTTTTTCTCCTTTCGAGTTATCGATGATGGATTTGATGAGCCAGCCGATGCCCAGCCCCATCGCGATGCCGCCGATGTGGGCTTCGAAGCCCTTGTCAAGCAGCGATCCCGGAAGCAATGCGCCCATCGCGATGAACGCTCCGGCGATCAGCATGTCGCGGATCGATTCTTTCGATTTCGGAATCACTCATATTTCTCCTTGTCATGGATGAAACGAATCTCGACGCGCCGGTTGGCGGCGCGCCCCGCCTCCGTGTCGTTCGGGGCCACATAGCAGCACTTGCCTTTGACCACGACTTCCATCGGATTCTTTACGCCTCTGGCCTTGAGCCACGACCGAACGAACTCGGCGCGTTGGCGTGCGAGCCGATCGTTGTATCTGGCGCTCCCTTTGTCGTCGGTGTACGACTCGATGAGCAGCCTGTCTGACGGCGCAGCCTTACGCTCGACGCTCTCCAGCGCTCGTTTCCAGTCGCCAACAGGGACCGTTTTATCGAACCCGAAATGCACTACGATCGGTTCGCGCCGCTCAATTGGCATTTCGACAGAAACGGCGGGCCGCGTAGCAACCGCCATGGGAATCGCCAGCCCGAGCGTCTTTGGAGTCGGCTTCGGACATGTGTCATCCTCGCAAATCCTCCAATCCTGCTTTACCCATCCAATGCTTTGCGTCCGCGGAGAGGCTTGCGTCTCTTGACGCGACGGCTGTTGGCCGTTTGCGCACCCCGCCAGGGCCATCGTTACCGCGCAAGTCGAAACGAACGCAGCGAGTTTTTGTGACGTCGAGCCCATCAAAGCCCCTTCTGCCGTCTCAGAATCGCCTCGATCTTTCTGGCATACGCCATTCTTTTGTCCGGACTGCGTGCGTTGTAAGCGCCGATCGCATCCCAGTTGTATCCGAGTCGATGGATGTTCTGCGCCAGAATCCAGGCGCCGACGTAGGTGTTGATGCACGGGTCGAACAGGCTGCGTTCGTCGATCCCGTACCGGCTGAGCACGGGCAGCCACCGGCTGTTGATCTGCATATGGCCGATGTCGTAGCTGCCGTCGGGGTTACGGTTGATCGCGTTTGGGTTGCCCGACGACTCGATTCGGGAGATCGCCATGAGCAGCGACGAGGGGACCCGGTAGCGGCCCGCCGCTTCCTCGAAACATGCGGCGACACCTCGCTCCGGAACAAGCAGGACGAGTATGAGCATCGCAAGGATCGGCCACGTCTTGAACATGGCAAGAATGATAAAAATGCATGGTTCGAGAACTCGGTCAAAAAGAGACTGGAAATGCTCTGTTTTATTCTATTCGTCGTCTTCTTGTGGGTTTCGACCTGCGCCGGCTTTTTAGCCGAGCGGACTTCTTGTCCGACGGCGCCGATTCGTTTTTATCCGCCGAACGTTCGTAAATAACCCGCGACTGAAGTCGCAGGCTTTATTGTGAAGCGCAGACATGGTTGCCCATATCCACACTCCCAACATCAGGCGTATTTACGACCGCCCTCGACAGCGGGGCACCGCTGCCGATCCGGGCAAGGTTCCGACTTGCGTTCAAGTCGCTGTGCGCCCGGAGACCACAGTGAGGGCACTCGAAACGATGTTTCGAGCGCTTCCCCAACTCTCCACAACACGAGCAGGTCTGGCTGGTGTAGGCCGGGTTGGCGTACTCGACGGCGATGCCCGCAGCCTTGGCCTTGTATTCGACGAAGGTCTGCAACTGTCGCCATGCCCAGCGGTGCAGGCGGCCACGCATGCGCTTGCCAGCCTTGATCCGCTCCCGGATATGCGTCAAGTCTTCCATCGTGATCTTGGCGATGCCGGCATCAATCGCCGCCTGAACAATGGCCTTGCTCGTTTCGTGGTTAATGTGCTTCACGCGCCGCATCTCCTTGCCGGAGACCTGCCGGAGCTTCTGTTTCGCGCTCTGGCTGCCGTTGGACTGAAGACGGCGGCGCAGGGCAAGGTAACGGTCGCGCTTGTCGCGCAATCGCTCGCCGCCGAAGACCCTGCCCAAGCTGTGGGCGGCGAGGTTGTTTTCTCCGACATCCACGCCCATCACGGGGCCGGAAGCCACAGGTTGCGCGTCGTCAGTCTCGACGACGAGGTTGAAGAACCACTGCCCTTTGCGCAAGACCAGCTCCGCCTCCTTCGGCTGGCCAGATCCGAGAATGCGACGCTGGTGTTCGCCGAGACGCATGGGCACGGTGATGCGCCCATCGAGGGTATAGAGCGAGACCGTCTCTCCCTTGAGGGAATAGGTGCGCTTGTCGAAGTGCACGCTGGCGCGGTCAAAACGGATTTCTGGGATCGGCGCATCCTTCCTGATGCGCCCGAGTTCTTTTTGCGCCTTGTACGCCTTGCAGACCGAGAAGATGGCGTTGCAACACATCTGGCTGCCCAGCGGCGTCGCCTCGCGCAACATCGTATAGCTCCGCTGGTGCAGGCCAACGCGGTTCCACAGACGGTGCTCGCGCACGACGGGAACAAGACGGTTGCAGGCATCCGCGTAGGCCGTTCGCAGCGCAGCAAGCGCTTCGGCCTGCGCCGCGCTCAATTCCAGCAAGATCGACGCCGTGCGCATCATCGCTTATCGTCTCTTGGTGACATGCTCGGAACGCTCGATGTAGCGGCGGATGGTCTCGGCGCTGACGTTGCCCGCTGTGCCAACGTAGTACGACGGCGACCACAGATGGCCGCCCCACAGCCGCTTCTTCAGCGCCGGGAACATCTGGAACAGACGGCGAGCCGTGACACCCTTGAGCACCTTGACGGCATCGGCTACGGCAATGGCAGGCGGGATGCTGACAAACAGGTGGATGTGATCCGGCTGAATCTCCTTGGAGATCACCGGCCAGCCCCGCTCCATGCAAATCGCGTCCAGCATTGCCCCCGTTTCCTCAGCAACCGTTCCGGTCAGCACATCGCGCCGATACTTCGGACACCAGA
>NZ_LIPU01000020.1:0-19034 GCF_001418245.1 Tepidiphilus thermophilus | reverse complement strand
TACTGGAGCTCCTGCCTCCGGGAAAGTCGGTCAGCGTCAGACGAACCCCTCAACAAAAACCCCCGCCGTAGGCTGATGGCGGGGGTTTTTGCGTCTACGAGTGCGCTGTTTGCGCCAAAAAAGAAGCCCGCTTCAGGCGGGCTTCATGCATGGGCTTGCCGAAACGTCACACCCGGCGCTTGTATTCACCGGTGGCCGTATCGATTTCGATCTTGTCGCCGATCTCGACGAATGCCGGGACCATGAGCTCGTGGCCAGTCGGCTTGATGCGGGCCGGTTTCATTACCTTGCCGGAGGTGTCACCGCGCACGGCCGGCTCGGTATATTCGACTTCCCGGACCACGGAGGAGGGAAGTTCGACCGCGATCGCCTTGCCCTGATAGAGCACGACTTCGCAGCTCATGCCGTCTTCGAGGTAGGGAAGGACGTTTTCCATGTTGTCCTTTTCCACCTCGTACTGGTTGAATTCCTCGTCCATGAACACGTACATCGGATCGGCAAAGTAGCTGTACGTGCATTCCTTGCGCTCGAGGATCACGGTGTCGAATTTCTCGTCGGCCTTGTAGACTGCTTCGGTGACGTTGCCCGTGAAGAGGTTCTTCAGTTTCATCTTTACGACGGCGGCGTTGCGGCCGGATTTGTTGTACTCGGCCTTCTGGACGATGAAAGGCTCGTCCTTGATGAGGACGACGTTGCCGGCGCGCAGTTCCTGGGCTTGCTTCATCATGGGTGTGGTTTCCCGCAGTTCCGTTGAAAATAAACGATCATTTTATCTCGTTTCTGGCAATGAAGTCGAGCAGCCGGGTGCAGAGGTCTTCCTGGCGAGCAAGGTGGTGGCACCAGCGGCGGCAATGCGCTTGCCAGAGATCGCGTTGTTGCCATAGACCATCCCAGTCTTGAGCGGTTTCCTCGCCGCGGTTGCTGCGCTGGAACAGGCGGCTTATCGAATCGCCGAGTGCCGCCGGCGCATCGGCGAGGTAGTGGTCGAGAAACGCGTCGAGCTTGGGCAGATGGGCATTTCTTTCCTGGCGATAGGGGTGCCAGAGAAAGGGGCGTCCACTCCACTGGGCGCGGACGAAGGAGTCTTCGCCTCGTACCCAATTGAAATCACAGCTCCATAGCAATCGGTCGAAATCGTCCTGCGCCAGCATGGGCAAAGGGACGAGGCGCACGTGTGGCGTTCCCGGAAGGGCGAGGGCTCGGGTACCGAGTTCGAGGCCGGAGCGAGCGAGCGCTTGACGCGGCTGCCCTGGAGGGACGAAGACACTCGTCGCTCGGGGGGCGCTGGCGAGCCAGGCGCGGAATGCGTCCAGCTCGGCGTCGGCATAGCAAAACAGGGTGATCCGCTGCGTTTCGACCGTTTCGACCTGTCCGATGCGCGCCAGGAAGCGGGCGATCTGCTCCGGATCACCTTGAAAGCGGTCGCGCTGCTCGAGGAGCGTGCGTTCGCGCAGTAGGCCGCCGGTGCGGCGGGTGAATCCGGGGACGAAGAACCAGGCGGTGAGCGGCAAGCGGGGGTGGGGGGAGGAGAGGCCATGGACTTCTTCGGCCCAGGATTCCGGTGTGAGGTGCTCGAGGTGGATCCAGCAGGGGGTGGGGTGGCGGCTGGCAAGCGCCTCGAGCCAGGGTTCGCCCAGGCCGCAGCCAAAGGCTTCGATGGCGACGTCGATGTGCGCCAGGGCTTCGCGATCGTGCGCATCCGGTTGTGGACGATTCCAGCGGCGCAGGATGAGCCGGCCGAGCCGCTGGATCTCTGCGTCGGCGCGGACTTCGGGGGCGAAGGCGGCGAGGGTGCCGGGGTCGTCGATCCAGAGGATGACGTCCTTGCCGAAGTCGTCGCGCAGCTGGCGGGCGAGGCGCCAGGCGACGCCGGCGTCGCCGTAGTTGTCGATGACGGAGCAGAAGATGCCGAACTGCATGGCGGTCCGAGAAAAAATGGGAGTCTAGCCGCTCTTGCAGGTTCCGGGGCAGGTGTATAATGTTTTTTCAGGGATTTTTCCGATGGCCTTGTGGTGAGGGTGCAAAGATGCGCAAAGGAATGAGGACTTTGGTGCTGTTGGCGGCGATGGGAATGTCGTGTGCGGCAGCGTGGGCCGAGGAGGAGGCGTTGCCTCAGCTTGATCTCGATTTGCCCAGCGGCGTCTATCGGTGCGAAGAAGGAACCAAGCAGCTGGGCGTGGAACGGGTGCGCCAGGATAGCGATAAGGTCGTGGTGCGCTGGGAGGGCAAGCGCTACACCTTGGCGCGCGACGTCTCTTTCTCGGGCTTGCCGCGCTACGAGGATCGGCAAAATGGCCTGCTGTGGGTCGACCTGCCGTGGAAGAGCGTGCTGCTCAACACCAAGACCGAGCGCCCGATGGCGGCCGATTGCGTCTATGCCCAAGGGGTCGATCCTTCCGTGCTCGATGCGCCGGTGAAAGTGGCTGCAGCCAAGACGAAGAAAAAAACTGCCGCGAAACCGTCCAAGCCGGCGCCGCAGAAAACGGCCAAGGTGACGACGGCTTCGTCCTCCAACTGAAACGATCTCCGCGCACGGCGGGCGTGGCGTCGCGATGACGTCCGCCCGCCGTCGGTTTGATAAAATCTCTTTTTTTTATTTCTCGAGGAGTGATCCATGGCCGTAGAGCGTACGCTGTCCATCATCAAACCCGATGCCGTCGCCAAGAACGTGATCGGCAAGATCTACCAGCGCTTCGAAGATGCCGGTCTCAAGATCGTCGCCGCGAAGATGGTATGGATGTCGGAAAAAGAGGCCGGCGCTTTCTATGCGGTGCATAAGGACCGCCCCTTCTACAAGGATCTGGTGGCCTTCATGACCTCCGGTCCGGTGATGGTGCAGGTGCTAGAAGGCGAGAACGCCATCGCCAAGAATCGCGAGCTGATGGGCGCGACCGATCCGAAAAAGGCTGCTCCGGGCACCATCCGCGCCGATTTCGCCGACTCGATCGACGCCAACGCGGTGCACGGTTCTGATGCGCCCGAAACCGCCAAGGCGGAGATCGCCTTTTTCTTCCCGGAAATGAACATTTATTCGCGTTGAAGGGTCCATGCCGTCAGGAGATGCCCCTGGCGGCCGTACGATGACAACTCTGACGAACCTGCTCGATTTCGACCTGCCGCAACTCACCGACTGGGTTCAGTCCCTCGGTGAGCGTCCTTTCCGTGCACGTCAGATCTTTCGCTGGATCCATCGTGAGGGCTGCGAGGACTTTGCAGCGATGAGCGACGTGGCGAAGAGCCTGCGCGCCAAGCTCGAGGAACAGGCGATCATCGCTGCGCCGCGCGTGCTGCGCGACAGCGTCTCGCGCGACGGTACGCGCAAGTGGCTGCTCGACGTGGGTGGGGGCAACGCCGTGGAGACGGTGTTCATTCCCGAACGCTCGCGCGGCACGCTGTGTGTTTCTACTCAGGCCGGCTGCGCGCTCGAGTGTGCCTTCTGCTCCACGGGTAAGCAGGGATTCAACCGCAATCTCAGCACCGCCGAGATCCTGGGGCAGCTGTGGCTCGCTAACCGGCTGCTGGGTGCGGCCAAGGCCGAGGGCGATTGGGACGCGGCCGAAGGGCCGGACAACGGTCGGGTGGTGACCAACGTCGTACTCATGGGCATGGGCGAGCCACTGGCCAATTTCGAGGCGGTGGTGCGTGCCCTGCGCGTGATGCTCGACGATCACGGCTACGGTCTGTCGCGGCGGCGGGTCACGGTGTCGACTTCTGGAATCGTGCCGGCCATCGACCGCCTGCGCGAGCAGTGCCCGGTGGCGCTGGCGGTGTCGCTGCATGCGCCCAACGATGCGCTGCGCGATCGGCTCGTGCCGATCAATCGCAAGTATCCCCTGCGCGAGCTGCTCGCAGCTTGCCAGCGCTATCTCGAGCGCGCGCCGCGCGACTTCATCACGTTCGAATATGTGCTGCTCGCCGGGGTCAACGACGAACCGGAGCACGCGCGTGAGCTGGTGGCCTTGGTGCGCGACGTGCCCTGCAAATTCAATTTGATCCCATTCAATCCCTTCCCCGGCGCGCCGTTCGCGCGGCCCGAGGAAGATCGCATCCGTCGTTTCGCTTCCATTTTGATGGAGTCGGGATTGGTGACGACGACGCGCAAGACGCGCGGCGACGACGTGGCCGCTGCCTGCGGTCAGCTCGCAGGCCAGGTGCGCGACCGCACGCGCCGTTCGCGTGAGGCGGCAGGCGTTGACCAAGGAGAGGTGGCATGAGGCTTCCGAGACGATCGAGCTTGCTGCTGCTCGCGTTCGCCCTGTCGGGGTGCGTGAGCCAGACCTTGCATTCTGAATCCAACCTCATGGATTCGAGCTATGTCCGGCCGCTGTTGGAGCGCAAGCCCGATCGTCCGGAAGAGGTGCGGGCGAAGGCGCACATCGATCTCGCGCTCGCCTACATCGAGATCGGCCGCGTCGATGTGGCTTTGGACGAATTGCGTGCCGCTGCTGCCGAGGCTCCCGATTATCCACCGCTGCACTATGCCTGGGGGGTGACGCATCTGGCGATCGGCGATCGGGTCCAGGCCGAGAGCGGCTTGAAGCGCGCTCTGGCGGCAGCGCCGCGCGATCCCGATTTCAACTACGCCTACGGCTGGTTCCTGTGTACGGGGCCGGATCCGGCAAGTGGCCTGCCTTACATCGAGCAGGTCGTGACCAATCCCTATTATGGGGGCAAGGCGCGTGCCTATGCCAATCTGGCCTGGTGTCAGGACATGACCGGGAACCGGGAGACCGCCCGCCGCAGCATCCAGGAGGCGATCCGGCTCGAACCCCGCAACACCGTCGTCCTCTATCAGGCTGCCCGATTGGCCCAGCGTTGGGGTGAATGGGACAAGGCTTCCGATTATCTGCAGCGCTTGATGCGCGAGATCGATCCCGATCCCGCCGTGCTGTGGATGGCGCTCAACGTCGAGCGCAAGCGCGGGGATACCGCGGCTTTCGAGCAGTATGCCAAGAGGCTTAGAACGGAGTTTCCCGACAGCCCCGAGGCCGAACGGTTGCAGCAGGGGGCGTGGGAGCCGTGACGAACCAGCAGCCGGGAGACCCTCGCGCGGTCGGCGTGCAGCTGGCGCACGCGAGGATGCAGCAAGGGCGGACGATCGCCGAGATGGCGCAGCAGCTGAAATTGCTGCCACGGCAGGTCGAGGCGCTCGAAGAGGGGCGTTTCGAGGCGCTGCCGGGCCCGGTGTTCGTGCGCGGCTTCGTGCGCAATTATGCCCGCGCGCTTGGTCTGGATCCTGAGCCCTTGCTCGAAATGCTCGGTGAGCAGGACCCCGACAAGGAAGTGGTGCTCACGCCCGTCTCCAATGCTCGAGGGGAGATCAGGGTGCGCCGTTTCCGGCCGTGGCGGGTACTCTGGCGCTATGTGCTCCCCGCCCTCGTCCTTTCCTTGGTCGTGGCGGCGTATTTCGACTGGTTTCGCATGCCTGAGCCCGTGGATCAGGAAAACGCGGCGGCGGTATTGCTGCCGCCGGGTGAGCCCGAAGCCGACGCGGCTGAAAAAGCCGAAAAGGCGGCATCGGAAGAAACGAACGAACCGGGGACTTCAGTCGGCGGTAACGGAGAAACGGGCGGGGCCGCAGTTCCTGCGCCGGCTCCCGTTGTCCCGTCGGCCGCGCCTATGCCCGCTGCAGAAGAGGAAAAGGCGGAGCCTGCCGTGCCGACCTTGCGCTTTTCCGCTTCGGGACGCTCATGGATCGAAGTGCGGGACGCCAAAGGTACGGTGCTTTTCTCTCGCATACTCTCGGCTGGGGAGCGAGCGGAGGTGCCCGGCGAGCCGCCCTTGAACGTGGTGGTGGGCAACGCCCCGGCGGTCGAGGTCGAGTTCCAGGGACATCCTGTGGACGTGAAACACGCAGCCAAGAACGGTGTGGCCAAGCTGCGTCTGCAATGAGAACGGGGAAGGACATGACGGGGCAGGAAACTCGGCTGCCGGAGGACGACGAACCTCGTAGTGGACCTGCGCCACGCCGACCGACGCGCCAGGTGCAGGTAGGGAACGTGACGATCGGTTCGAACGCGCCCATCGTCGTGCAGTCCATGACCAATACCGCGACGAGCGAGGTCGAGGCCACGGTGCGTCAGGTGCTGGCACTCGCGCGTGCCGGTTCCGAGCTGGTGCGGCTCACGGTCAATGACGAGGCGGCCGCGCGCGCGGTGCCCGAGATTCGCGAACGCCTGTTGCGCGCCGGTTGCACCGTACCGCTGGTGGGCGACTTCCATTACAACGGCCACCAGCTGCTGCGCGAGTATCCGGCCTGCGCCGAGGCGCTGGACAAATGGCGCATCAACCCGGGCAACGTCGGACAGGGAGAGAAACGCGACCGGCGTTTCGCCGAGATCGTCGAACTCGCCTGCCGTTACGACAAACCCGTGCGCATCGGAGTGAATTGGGGCAGCCTCGACCCGGCCGTGCTCGCGCGCCTCATGGACGAGAATGCCCGGCGCGCCCAGCCCTGGTCGGCCGGGGCGGTGATGCGCGAGGCGCTCGTGACGTCCGCCCTCGAATCGGCAGCGCTCGCCGAGCGCTACGGCCTGCCGGCCGATCGCATCGTGCTCTCGGCCAAGGTCTCGAGCGTGCAGGATCTCATCGCCGTCTATCGCGCGCTCGCGCAGCGCTGCGGTTATCCGCTGCACCTGGGCCTTACCGAAGCGGGCATGGGCAGCAAGGGCATCGTCGCCTCGACCGCGGCGCTCGCCGTGCTGCTGCAAGAAGGGATCGGCGACACCATCCGCGTCTCCCTCACGCCTGCGCCGGGGGGTGATCGCACCGAAGAAGTGGTGGTGGCGCAGCAGATCCTGCAGACCATGGGGCTGCGGGCGTTCACGCCGATGGTGACGGCCTGCCCGGGATGCGGGCGTACGACTTCCTCTTTTTTTCAGGAGTTGGCCGAATCGACCCAGAACTACGTGCGCGCGCGCATGCCCGAGTGGCGCGAACGCTATGACGGGGTGGAGCAGCTGACGCTGGCCGTGATGGGCTGCGTCGTCAATGGTCCGGGTGAATCCAAGCATGCCCACATCGGCATCTCGCTGCCGGGCACGGGCGAGGCACCGGCCGCTCCCGTGTTCGTCGACGGGCAGAAGGTGGCCACCCTGCGCGGTCCGGACCTCGCTGCGCAGTTCCACGCCATGATCGAGGCCTACGTGGCGCGGCGTTTTCCGCCGAAGCTTACGCAACACGACGAGGAAGCATGAGCGCAACGAAACTGCAGGCGGTGCGCGGGATGAACGACATCCTGCCGCCCGAATCCGATTGGTGGGAAGAATTCGAGGAACGGGTGCGCACCTGGGCGCGCGCCTATGGCTATCGCCCCATTCGTACGCCCATCGTCGAGCCGACGGCGCTCTTCAAGCGTGCCATCGGCGAGGTGACCGACATCGTCGAGAAGGAGATGTATTCCTTCGAGGACGTGTTGAACGGTGAACACCTGACCTTGCGTCCCGAGGGGACGGCAGGCTGCGTGCGCGCGGTGATCGAGCACAACCTCCTCTTCCAAGGGCCGCAGCGGC
Source organism: Tepidiphilus thermophilus (assembly GCF_001418245.1). Taxonomy (NCBI): domain Bacteria; kingdom Pseudomonadati; phylum Pseudomonadota; class Hydrogenophilia; order Hydrogenophilales; family Hydrogenophilaceae; genus Tepidiphilus; species Tepidiphilus thermophilus. The sequence continues at coordinate 11,523 of NZ_LIPU01000020.1, read as the reverse complement.
TCTATTACCTGGGCCCGATGTTCCGCCACGAGCGGCCGCAGAAAGGGCGTTACCGGCAGTTCCACCAGGTCGGCATCGAGGCGCTCGGCTTTGCCGGTCCCGACATCGACGCCGAGCTCATCCTCATGGGCGCGCGCCTGTGGGACGAGCTGGGATTGCAGGACGTGCGGCTCGAGATCAACTCACTGGGTTCCAGCGAGGAGCGCACCGCGCACCGTCGGGCCTTGGTCGAATACTTTCGCGCCCGCTACGACGAACTCGACGAGGACGGTAAACGGCGCCTCGAGCGCAATCCGCTGCGTATCCTGGATTCGAAGAATCCGGCGATGCAGGAACTCATCGAGGGGGCGCCGCGTCTGTTGGATTTCCTCGGCGAGGAGTCGAGGGTGCACTTCGAGCGGGTGCTCGCACTCATCGAAGCCGCGGGCGTGCCGTACCGCATCAACCCGCGGCTGGTGCGGGGGCTGGATTACTACAACCGCACCGTCTTCGAATGGGTGACCCCGCGGCTCGGGGCGCAGGCGACCATCTGCGCGGGTGGCCGCTACGACGGCCTCATCGAGCAGCTCGGCGGCAGGCCGGCGCCCGCGGCCGGCTTTGCCATCGGCGTGGAGCGCTTGCTGTTGCTGTGGCAGATGAGCGGCGGCAATGTGACGCCCAAAGTGCCCGACGTCTATGTCGTGCATCAGGGCGAGCGCGCCGAGGCCGTGGCATTCCAGCTCGCCGAGCGTCTGCGCGATCTGGGGCTCGACGTGGTGCTGCACTGCGGCGGCGGCAGCTTCAAGAGCCAGATGAAAAAAGCGGACGCGAGCGGCGCGGCGCTGGCCTTGATCCTGGGAGAGGACGAGGTCGACAGCGGCACGGTGGGGCTCAAGCCCCTGCGCCAGGAGGCACCGCAGCAGCGGGTGGCGATCGAAGCCTGCGAAGACGCGGTGATGCAATGGCTCTACGGCCAGGAGGAAGGCGATGGCGCTTGACTTGCAGGAACAGGAACAGATCGACGAACTCAAGACCTGGTGGCAGATGTATGGCCGCTGGGTGACGATCGCCATTCTCGTGGCGGCGATCGTCTCTCTGGGCTGGAACGGATGGCGCTGGTGGCGCCAGCACCAGGCGCAGGAGGCGGCGCGCATCGAGGCGGAACTGGAAGCGGCGCTCGCGCGCGGCGAACTGCCGCAGGCGCGGGCCGCGGGAGAGCGTCTGCGTCAATCGCGCGCCAATCCCACGCTTGCCGATCTCTCCGGCTTGAAACTCGGCCATGAGTTGTGGCAGAAGGGGGATCGTGCCGCGGCCAGGGAAGAGCTGAGGCGCGTGGCGGACGAGGGTTCTGAACCCTACCTGCGCGATCTGGCGCGGCTGCGCGAGGCGGCGGTGTTGCTCGATGCGGGCTCGGCTCAGGAAGCGTTCGAGCGACTCGCCGCTGCGCCGGTGTCGGAGCTGGCCGCACGCTATGAAGAAGCCCGGGGAGATGCGCTCGCGGCGCTCGGACGGATCGAAGAGGCGCGCGCGGCCTATCAGCGTGCCCTCGACCAAGGGGCGGATCCCGCCTGGCGCGAACTCGTCGAACTCAAGCGCGACGGGTTGGGGAGCTGAGCATGAAAGATCGTTCCCTCCGTGCCGCTGCGCGCCTGCTGGCACTTTTGGCCGCCTCTGCGCTCGTCGCCGGCTGCTCTTCGCTCAATCCGTTTTCGCGCAAAGGGCCGCAGATCGCGCCTTTGCCGCCGCTCGTCAGTCCCGTGGAGGTGACGATCGCCGCGCAGACCAAGGTCGGATCCAGCGAGGGACTCTTCCTCACTCCCGTCGTGCTCGACGACGAGGCCATCGTCGCTGGCGGGGACGGGCGCGTGCTGCGCTGGAATGGCGGCGTGCGCTGGGAGGCGAAGCTCGAAGAGGGCATCATCGCCGGCGTGGGCGCGGACGAGCGCCTCGCCGTGGTCGTCACACGCAAAGGAGATGCCGTGGCGCTTGCCGTCGGCGATGGCGCGGTGCGTTGGCGCCATCCGCTCAAGGCCGATGTGATCACGCCGCCTTTGGTGGCTGGCGGCCTCGTCGTGGTGCGTACGGCCGATCATCGCCTCATCGCGCTCGATGCGCGCGACGGCAAGGAGCGCTGGGTCTATCAGCGCAACCTGCCGCCCTTGTCCCTGCGTCAGTCGGCGCCGCTCGTGAGCGCGGGCAATGCCATCGTCGCGGGTTATCCCGGAGGGATCATCGCCGTGCTCGATCCGCGCAGCGGCGCGCCGCTCTTCGAGCTGACGGTGGCCTCGCCCAAGGGCGCGACCGAGATCGAGCGGCTCACCGACGTGGTCGGCCCGCCGCTGGTGGCGCGCCAGGAAGTGTGCGCCGCTGCCTATCAGGGGCGCGTGGCCTGTTTCGACGGACGCACCGCCGAGACCCTCTGGGCCAAGGATCTTTCCAGCCGCACCGGGATCGACCGTGACTACCGCTACGTCGTGGTCACTGCCGACAACGACGACGTGGTCGCGCTCGATGTCTTCTCCGGCAAGGAGCAGTGGCGCACGGGAGGATTTTCCTGGCGCCTGCTGACGCGCCCCCTCATTCTCGGAGACTGGGTGCTCGTGGGCGATCGCGAAGGCTATGTCCATGCGCTCGATCGCAACGACGGCCGCATCCGCGGCCGGGTGCGCGTCGGCTCCGGACCCATCCTCGTCGAGCCGAAATCCATCGGCCCCAACCGGGCGGTGGTGCAGAATACCGACGGGACGGTGGTCATCGTGGAGGTGCATTGATGGCGGCACTGCCCACCGTGGTGCTCGTCGGGCGGCCCAACGTCGGCAAGTCCACCCTGTTCAACCGGCTCACGCAGAGCCGCGACGCGCTGGTGGCCGACGTGCCGGGGCTGACGCGCGACCGACGCTACGGCCAGGGCCGGCTCGGTCCGCGGCCCTATCTGGTGGTCGACACCGCCGGGTTCGATCCGACGAGCAAGGAAGGAATCACGCGCGAGATGGCGCGCCAGGCCGAGCAGGCGATCCGCGAGGCCGACGTCGTCCTCTTCCTCGTCGATGGGCGCGCCGGCCTCACCGCACACGATCGGGATATCGCCGACTACCTGAGGCGGCTCGGTCGCCCCGTGCGGCTGGTGGTCAATAAAACCGAGGGGATGCGCCAGGTGATGGCCACGGCCGAATTCCACGCCCTGGGGCTGGGCGAGCCCATGGCCATCTCGGCGGCGCACGGCGAGGGCGTGCGCCAGATGATCGCCGAAGTCCTGGCCGATTTCCCCGAGGACGAAGAAGTCGCACCGCCGCAGGACGAGGACGTGCCGCGCGTGGCGGTGGTCGGCCGCCCCAACGTGGGCAAGTCGACCCTCATCAATGCGCTTCTCGGCGAAGAGCGCCTCATCGCCTATGACCAGCCCGGCACCACGCGCGACGCGATCGAAGTGCCGTTCGTGCAAGGTACGCGCCGCTACGTGCTCGTCGACACGGCCGGCGTGCGCCGCAAGGGGCGCGTCACCGAGGCGGTGGAGAAATTCTCGGTGATCAAGACCATGCAGGCGGTGGAGCGGGCCAACGTCGCCGTGCTCGTGCTCGACGCGACCCAGGAGATCGCCGATCAGGACGCGCACCTGGGCGGGTTCATCCTGGAGGCCGGGCGTGCCTTGGTGGTCGCGGTGAACAAATGGGATGCCGTCGACGACTACCGCCGCAGCCTGGTGAAGACGCAGCTTGCCAGCAAGCTGGGGTTTCTCTCGTTCGCGCGCACCGTGTTTCTCTCGGCCGCGAAAGGACAGGGGCTGGCGCCGCTGCTCAAGGCCGTAGACGAAGCCTATGCGGCTGCCTTTGCCAAGTTGCCCACGCCGCAGCTCACCCGCGTGCTGCAGGAACTGGTCAAACGCCAGGCGCCGCCGCGCCACGGGCTGTTTCGCCCCAAGCCGCGCTATGCGCACCAGGGGGGGGGCAACCCGCCAGTGATCGTCATTCACGGCAACGCGCTCGAGCATCTGTCCAAATCCTACCGCCGCTATCTCGAGCATGGATTCCTCGAAGCCTTTCGTTTGCGCGGCACGCCGCTCAAGTTCGAATGGCGCACTTCGGAAAACCCCTACGTGAAACGCAGCGATTGAACGGCTGCTGCGCAAAGCCGGCGCGACTGTGCTATCGTTGTCCGCGGTTCCGCACCACTTTTTTCCTTCGATCAAATCCACAACACGAAAGGCCACGACATGAGCAACAAAGCCTTGCAACTGCAAGACCCCTTCCTCAACCTGCTGCGCCGCGAGCACGTTCCGGTGGCGATCTACCTCGTCAACGGCATCAAGCTGCAGGGGCACATCGAGTCTTTCGACCAGTACGTCGTCCTGCTCAAGAACACCGTCACGCAGATGGTGTATAAGCACGCCATTTCCACCGTCGTGCCTTCGCGTCCGGTGACGCTGCGCGAAGTCCACGAGGACGAGCAGCCGGAACAATGACGGATCTTGGGGAACGCCGGTACGTTTCGGACGTCTCACCGACGTTGCTTTTCTGAAGGAATCCCCCATTGTTCGAACGTCCGCAACGCGGCGAGCAAGCCGTGCTCGTCCAACTCGATCTCGGTCAAGGGGCGCTCGCCGAGCGCCTCTCCGAATTGCAGCTCCTGGTAGAAAGCGCCGGGGCCGACGTGGTCGGCGTGGTGCGCGGTCGTCGTCCCCGGCCTGATCCGGCCTTCTTCGTCGGCCGCGGCAAACTCGAAGAGGTACGCAGCGCCCTCGTGCAGGGGCAGGGCGACTTGGTTGTCTTCGATCATACGCTCTCGCCGGCGCAGCAGCGCAACCTCGAACGCGAGCTGCAGTGTCGGGTGATCGATCGCAATGCCCTCATCCTCGACATCTTCGCGCAGCGTGCCCGCAGCCATGAAGGGAAACTCCAGGTGGAGCTCGCCCAGCTCGAATACCTCTCCACCCGGCTCGTGCGCGGCTGGACCCACCTCGAGCGCCAGCGCGGCGGCATCGGCCTGCGCGGCCCGGGTGAGACCCAGCTCGAAACCGACCGGCGGCTCTTGGGCATCCGCGTCAAGCAGCTGAAGAGCCGGCTCGAGCGGCTCGAGCGCCAGCGCACCACGCGCCGGCGCGCGCGCAACCGTCGCGGCGTACCGCAGGTCTCGCTGGTGGGTTACACCAACGCGGGCAAATCGACGCTCTTCAACGCACTCACCAAGGCTGGCGCTTACGCCGCCGACCAGCTCTTCGCCACGCTCGATACCACCTCGCGCCGCATCTGGCTGCCGGAAGTGGGCGACGTCGTGCTCTCGGACACCGTCGGTTTCATCCGTGACCTGCCGCACGACCTGGTGGCGGCCTTCCATGCCACCCTCGAAGAGGTGGCCGAGGCCGACCTGCTGCTGCACGTGGTCGATGGCGCGAGCGAGGACCGTGAGGCGCAGCGCGCCACGGTGGAGGCGGTGCTCGCCGAGATCGGGGCTCAAGACGTGCCGCGGCTCGAGGTGCTCAACAAGATCGACCTGCTTGCCGAGGTCCCGGCCGAGCTGAGCGACGAGTGTGGTAGCATTCGCCGGGTGTGCGTCAGCGCGCGCACCGGCGAGGGGCTCGACGCCTTGCGTTCGGCGCTCGCTTCCCGCCTGCGCGCTCTGCTGCCGTCGACCTTTGCTGCCGAATCACGAGACGAGGAACTCCATGTCACTGAATGATCCCCGCTGGGGCGATCGCGACGACGAATCCGGCGAGGAGGCGCGACGACGCGAACCGCGGGCCGGGCGTTCGCCCCAGGGCGAAGGCCCGCCCGATCTCGAGGAAGTGTGGCGTCAGTTCAACGAGCGGCTCTCGGTGCTCTTTGGCGGTGGCCGTGGCGGACGCCCTGCCGGCTCTGACGGACGTCAACCGTGGGGCGGCAAGCAAGTGGGGGGCGGAATCGTCCTGCTCGTCGCCATCGTGCTCGCGCTGTGGCTGCTCTCCGGCTTCTACAAGGTCGATGCCAACGAGCGGGCGGTGGTGCTGCGCTTCGGTCGCTACGTCGAGACGACCGAACCTGGCTTGCGCTGGCGTCTGCCCTATCCCATCGAGCGTCACGAGATCGTCGATCTCACCGGCGTGCGCACGGTGGAGGTCGGCTACCGCGGCACGGACCGCAACAAGGTGCTGCGCGAATCGCTCATGCTCACCGACGACGAGAACATCGTCTCCATCCAGTTCGCGGTGCAATACGTGCTCAAATCTCCCGAAGACTATCTCTTCCGCGACCGCGCGCCCGACGAGAGCGTCAAGCAGGCCGCCGAAAGCGCCATGCGCGAGATTGTCGGCAAATCCAAGATGGACTACGTCCTCTACGAAGGGCGCGAGGACATCGCCGTGCGCACACAGGAGCTGATGCAGGCCATGCTCGATCGCTACCGCACAGGGGTGCAGGTGGTGCGCGTGACCCTGCAAAACGCCCAGCCGCCCGAGCAGGTGCAGGCCGCGTTCGACGATGCGGTCAAGGCCGGGCAGGACCGCGAGCGGCTGCGCAACGAGGGCGAGGCCTACGCCAACGCGGTGATCCCGCGGGCCCGCGGTACCGCCGCGCGCCTGCTGGAAGAGGCCAACGCCTACAAAGGCAAGGTCGTGGCCCAGGCTACGGGCGATGCCTCGCGCTTCACCCAGATCCAGCAGCAATACCGCCAAGCCCCGGCGATCACGCGCGAACGTCTCTATCTCGAAACGATGCAGCAGATCTTCACCAATACGAGCAAGGTGCTGGTCGACGCGCCGGCGCACAACAACCTCATGCTGTTGCCGCTGGATCGCTTGCTGTCCCGCTCCGGCCCGGCGATGGTGCCGACGGTTACCCGCCAGGGTCCCAGCAGCGGCGACGGCAGCGCCGAGGCCGCGGCCGAATCGGGCGGGCGCAAGGAGCAGCGGGATGTTCCGCGCGACGAGCTGCGCGACCGTGAGCGGGGGAGCCGATGATGCAGGCAAGGATCGCTACGATAGTCGGAGCCGTGTTGCTCCTCGCCGCCGTCGCCTCGATGTCGCTCTTCACCGTCGATCAGCGCCGCTACGCCATGGTGCTGCAGTTCGGCGAAGTGAAGGCCGTCGTCACCGAGCCGGGCCTGCACGTGAAGCTGCCGCTGGTGCAGAACGTGCGCCAGTTCGACCGGCGGCTCCTGACCATCGACACGCCCGAACCGGAGCGCTTCATCACCTCCGAGAAGAAGAACGTGCTGGTGGATCACTTCATCAAATGGCGCATCGTCGACCCGCAGCAGTATTACATCACCATGGGCGGGGACGAGACGCGCGCCCGCACGCGGCTGCTGCAGACGGTCAACGCCACGCTGCGCGAGGAATTCGGCCAGCGCACGGTGCACGACGTCGTCTCCGGTGAGCGCGACAAGGTCATGGAGATCGTGCGCACCAAGACCGACCGCGACGCGCGCACGTTCGGCGTCGAGATCGTCGATCTGCGCCTGAAGCGCGTCGATCTGCCGGCGGAGGTGTCCGAGTCGGTCTACCGCCGCATGGAGGCCGAGCGCAAGCGCGTGGCCAACAACCTTCGTTCCGAAGGGGCGGCAATCGCCGAGCGCATTCGCGCCGACGCCGACCGGCAAAGCGAGCTGATCATCGCCGAAGCCTACCGCGAGTCGCAGCGCATCAAGGGCGAAGGGGATGCGGAAGCAACGCGCATCTTCAACGAAGCCTATGGGCGCGATCCCGATTTCTTCAGCTACTACCGTAGCCTGGAAGCCTACCGCGAGAGCTTCGCCCGGCGCGACGACGTGCTCGTCCTCGATCCGAGCTCGTCCTTCTTCAAGTACTTCAAGGCGCCCCAGCCGGCTGGCGGTCGCTGAGCATCGCACGGCGAGGCCACATGCCCGAAGTCTTGTGGAAAGCGCTCGGCTTGATGCTCGTCTTCGAGGGGCTGATGCCTTTCCTCGCGCCCGAGTCCTGGCAGCAGACCCTGCGGCGGCTGTCCGAACTGCCGCCGCAGCGGCTGCGCTGGTTCGGCGGCGCGGCCGTCGTGCTGGGGCTACTCATCGTGAACGACATTCTGTGAGGCCATTCATGCGTTGGGTCCTGCCCGACTATCTGCGTGACGAACTGCCGCCGGCGGCCGAGCACCTCGAACGCCTGCGCCGCGAGCTGCTCGATCTCTTCCGCCTGCATGGCTACCAGCTCGTCGCCCCGCCGCTCATCGAATTCCTCTCTTCCCTCATCGTCGGCGGCGGGGAAGATCTGCGGCTGCGGACTTTCGAGCTCACCGACCAGCTGAGCGGACGAACCCTGGGCGTGCGTGCCGACATCACGCCGCAGGCGGCGCGTATCGACGCGCATTTGCTCAACCGGCGCGGTGTCACCCGCTTGTGCTATTGCGGCCCGGTGCTGCACACGCTGCCGGCTTCGCTCACCGCGACGCGCGAGCCATTGCAGCTCGGCGCCGAGCTCTATGGCCATGCCGGGGTGGAGGCCGACATCGAGATCATCCGTTTGTTGGCCACGGCGCTCGAACGGGCGCGCCTGCCGGCGGTGCGCATCGACGTTGGCCACATGGGGCTGTTTCGCGCCCTCACCGAGGGGCTGGATGCCGAGCGCGCCGAGACCCTCTTCGAACTGCTGCAGGCGAAAGATTCCGCCGGGCTCGAAGAGATGCTCGCCCAAAGCGGTGACGAGCTCGACGCCGAGCGTGCCGCTTCCCTGCGCGCCCTGCCCGGGCTCTACGGCGGTGTCGAAGTGCTCGCCGCGGCGCGGGCGCGGCTTGCGCCGCTGCCGGCAGTGGTGCGGGCCCTCGACGAGCTCGAAGCGCTCGCCGCGGCGCTCGCCGATCTGCCGCTCGGGTTCGATCTGGCCGACCTGCGCGGCTATCACTACCACACCGGCGTGATGTTCGCCGCCTACGGCGCCGATCATCCCTCGGCACTCGCTCTGGGCGGACGCTACGACGGGCTGGGGGCGGCGTTTGGCCGGGCGCGGCCGGCCACGGGTTTTTCGATCGATTTGCGCGAACTCATCGCCCGCCTGCCGCTTGCCCCTTTGCCGGGCGCCATCCTCGCGCCGTCCTGCGGTGACGAGGCGCTGGAGGCGGTGGTGGCGCAGCTGCGTGAGGCAGGGCAGGCGGTGGTCCGTGAGCTGCCGGGACATCCGCTCGAGGAGTGGCGTGAAGCGGGTTGTGACCGGCGCCTCGTGTGCCGCGCCGGACATTGGGTGGTAGAACCGTTGTGATCGCAAAAGGAAGGGCTGATGGCTAAGAACGTGGTCGTCGTCGGGACACAGTGGGGCGACGAAGGCAAGGGCAAGATCGTCGACTGGCTCACCGACAACGCTCAGGGCGTGGTGCGCTTTCAGGGCGGGCACAACGCCGGGCATACCTTGGTGGTGGGCGAGCGCGAGTACAAACTCAACCTCGTGCCTTCCGGCATCGTGCGCGAGGGGGTGGCCTGTTTCATCGGCAATGGGGTGGTGCTCGACGTGCATCATCTGCTGTCCGAGATCCGGGTGCTGGAGACAGGGGGCATCGAAGTGCGCTCGCGCCTGCGCGTTAGCCCCGGCTGTCCCCTGATCCTGCCTTATCACGTCGCGCTCGACCGGGCGCGCGAGGCGGCGCGCAGCGCCGGCGACAAGATCGGCACCACCGGCAAGGGCATCGGCCCGGCCTACGAGGACAAGGTGGCTCGCCGCGCGATCCGCCTCTATGACCTCTTTCGCCCCGACCAATTCCGCGCCAAGCTCGAAAGCAATCTCGCCTGGTACAACTTCGTGCTCACCCAGGCTTTCCACGCCGAGCCGCTCGAGTTCGAGCCCATCTACGAACAGGCGCTCGCCGATGCGAAGGAAGTCTTGCCGCTGGTGACCGACGTCTCGGAGCGGCTCTACGAGATCAACAAGGCGGGCGGCAACCTTCTCTTCGAAGGGGCGCAGGGAACGCTGCTCGACATCGACCACGGCACTTACCCCTTCGTCACCTCCAGCAACTGCGTCGCCGGTCAGGCCGCCGCCGGTGCCGGCCTGGGGCCAGGGCGGCTGCACTACGTGCTCGGCATCACCAAGGCGTATTGCACCCGGGTGGGTGGCGGTCCTTTCCCCACGGAACTGGACATCGACACCGAGGGTACACCGGGCTGGCAGATGTCGATCAAGGGCCGTGAGTTCGGCACCGTCACCGGACGAAAGCGGCGCTGCGGCTGGCTCGATCTGGCCGCGCTCAAGCGCTCCATCATCATCAACGGCGTCTCGGGCTTGTGCATCACCAAGCTCGACGTGCTCGACGGCCTCGAGCAGCTCAAGCTGTGCATCGGTTACGAACTCGACGGCGAGCGGCGGGAATTGCTGCCGATGGGGGCCGATGAGGTCGCCCGCTGCATTCCCGTCTACGAAACCTTGCCCGGTTGGCGGGAGAGCACCTTCGGGGCGCGCCGTTGGGAGGACCTTCCCTACGAGGCCCGTGCCTACCTGCACCGCATCGAGGAATTCTGCGAGATTCCGATCGACGTGATCTCCACTGGCCCCGAGCGGGACGAAACCATCCTGCGCCGTCATCCCTTCGGTGCCTGATCTTGTGCTGCGGCCTCGTGCCGGACGTGCTACAGTGAGAAAGTCCCGCAAGGGGCTTTCTGCCGTTCGAACCACGAAAAAGGAGGAACTCGATGAAGCTGTATTTCTCGCCCGGTGCCTGTTCCCTGTCGCCCCACATCGCCTTGCGTGAGGCCGGTATCGAGCCCGAGCTGGTGCGGGTGGATCTCGCCACGAAAAAACTCGCTGATGGCGGTGACTATCTGGCCATCAACCCCAAGGGCTACGTTCCGGCGCTGCAACTCGACGATGGGACGCTCCTCACCGAAGGGCCGGCGATCCTGCTCTACATCGTGCAGAATCTGGCGCGCACGCCCCTTGGTCCCAAAGAGGGGATGGGGCTGGTGCGGTTGGTGGAATGGCTCAACTTCATCTCCACCGAGATCCACAAAGGATTCTCGCCGCTCTTCAAGCCGAACTGCCCCCAGGAGTGGAAGGCGGTGGCGAAAGAGACCCTGCTCAAGCGCCTGCAGTGGGTGGATGGGCAGCTCGCGCAGCGTCCCTGGCTGCTGGGAGAGGAATTTTCGGTCGCCGATATCTACCTCTACGTGTGCGCGCGCTGGACGGCCTTCGTGCAGATCGATCTGGGGCAATTCCCAGCCTTGGCGCGCTTTGTCGAGAAGATGGCGCAGCGCCCCGCCGTGCAGGCGACGATCAAGGCCGAGGGGCTCAAGCAGTAGCTGTCAGGTCCCGGACGATTACGTGGCACTTTTATGAAAAGTTCCGGTTTTTCTGCGTACCATCTTTTCATGGCCTCGATGGGCGGGACATGCCCCAGGGCTTTCTGGGGAATGTGGTGATTGTACAGCCAGACGTAGCGATGAATCGTTGCCTCCAGCGCTTCGCGGCTGTCGAAGCGATGGGTGGCGAGTACCTCGCTGATGCGCCCATTGAAGCGCTCGACCATGCCGTTCGTCTGCGGACGGCGAGGTTTGGTCAGCCGATGCTCGATGTCGAGCGCCTGGCACAGTTCATCGAAGGCATGCGTTCCCGTAGGAGTACGCTCGCCGCGGGTGATG
>NZ_LIPU01000019.1:0-23187 GCF_001418245.1 Tepidiphilus thermophilus | reverse complement strand
CCTTCACCCGAACTGCCACAGACAGCTCCACAGCCAAGGTGGTAAGTGAACTGCCGGCTCCTGTCAAAAGGAGCTTTGCAGAGGCTTGAGCCGTATGCGGGGAAACTCGCACGTACGGTTCTTAGGGGGCGGGGCGGCAGTAATGCCGTCCTGCTACCCGACACCGGGAACTGCGACGACGCACCCGGGTGGCCAGCATCTTCCCCAACATGGATTCCTGCCTGCGCCTGGTCTCGGCGCTGCTGGCCGAACTCGACGACGAGTGGATGACCGGCAAGGTCTATCTCAACCTCAACCCGCAACCCCGGCGTCATGACCAACACCACGGAAATTTACAGAAAAAAGGTTGCACAACCGCCGGTTGGCATCAGAGCGAATTTGAAAGCCTGGAGACGTTGTATTCTAGAAACCCTACTCTTCATGAACAGCAAAGACAAGGACGCCAACGGCGTCCGCGCTATCCTTCCCCGGCCTGAAGGCCGAGGCTTGCCGCGCACCGGGTCAATTCCCCGAGGGTGGCAGCCCCGCCTTCTGCCGCTCCGCTTCGATCGCCGCGCGCAGCGTTTGGGCGAATTCCCCCTCGGCCGGCGCCTGGGCGAGCAGCCGCTCCCAGCGCTCCACCGCCTTGGCATGCTCGCCGGCGGCGGCCGCCGCCGCCCCGCCCATGGCGAGCGCCTTGGGTTCGTCGGGGGCAAGCGCCAAGGCCCGCTCCAGCAAGGCCGTCGACTCGGCATCGAACCCCCCGCGGGCGACGACCAAGAGTTCCGCCCACTCGACGAGCACCGCCGGTTCCTGGGGAATCTTCGCGCCCAGTCGCGCCCAGCCGGCAGCCACGAACGCCGGATCGCCCAGCACGCGATAGGAGCGCGCGAGCATCATCCAGGCTTGCGCGTCACCCTCCCCGCTTTCCAGCCGCGCTTCGAGCCGCGAGACCATCGCCCTGATCTGCTCGGGCGAGATGCCGGCGGCACTCGCCGCCTGCGCCACCTCGGCCTCGCGCGTGGCCGCGAGCACCGCCTCGTCGCTCGCCCAGCGCGGCGATCCCACCCACAGGTAGCCCAAAGCGGCGAGCAAAGGCACCCCCAACGCGACGAGCGCAGCCGCCACGGGCGAGATCTCCCGACCCCGCACGCGCGCCTCGAGTGCCTGCGCCTCGGCCAAGGCCCGCGCCTCCAGCTCACGCCGGGCCTGCGCATGAGCCGCTTCGTCCAGCTCGCCGGCCGCCCGTGCCGCCTCGAGCGCGGCGAACTCCTCGCGCAGCACCGCGAGCGCCGCCCGTGCTTGGGTCGCCTCATCAGAAGCCCCCCCTTGGTGCCGCACGAGCGGCCAGACGACCCACCCCGTGGCCGCGAGCGCCAGGAACGCCGCCACCGTCACGAATCCCATCACGACCGCTCCTCCTTGCCTTCCCCGCGCAACAGCGCTTGGGCGTGCGCCGCCTCCTCAGCCGAGAGCGCAGGCATTTCTTCCCGCGAACGGCGCCGCAACACCCGCCACAGGGCAAGCACCCCAGCGAGCGCCAGAACGAACGGCCCCGCCCACAGCGCCACCGTGCTCGCCTTCAAGGGCGGCTGATAGAGCACAAAGTCGCCGTAACGCGCCACCAGGTAGGCGCGCACCTCCTCCTCGCTCTTGCCGGCGGCGAGCTGCTCGCGTACCTGGTTCATCAGGTCGTGGGCGAGCTCGGCGTTGGATTCGGCGATCGACTGGTTCTGGCACACGAGGCAGCGCAGCTCGTGCCCGAGCTTCAGGGCGCGCGCCTCGATCGCCGGGTCGCCCACCGGCTGCGCCTTGGGTGGCTCCTCCGCCGCCCAAGCGAAACCGAAGCAGCACGCAGCCACGACGGCGGCGATGCCGCGCACGAGGCCGCCCACGCCGCTTTCACGTTTTTCCCCTCGCCTCATCGCTTTGCTCCCGCCAGCGCCGCCCACTTCGGCTGCAGCACTTCGCGCCAGGCCCGCTCGTCGATCGGGCCGACGTGCTTGTAACGGATGACGCCCTCGGCGTCGATGAGGAAAGTCTCCGGCACGCCATAGACGCCGTAGTCGATCGCCACGCGCCCATCCAGATCGAGCACGGAAAAGCGATAGGGATCGCCGTGTTGGGCAAGCCAGGTGCGCGCCCGCAGGAGCGCCGCCTCGCGCTCTTCCTGCGGCGAGAGACGGGAAGCGTCGAGCTCGGCGTCGCCGCGGATCTCCTTGTAATTGAGCCCCACGATGGGCACCCCCTCCTCGCGCGCGAGCCGCACCAGCATGGCGTGCTCCTCGCGGCAGGCCACGCACCACGTGGCCCAGACGTTGAGCAGCCACGGCTGCCCCCGCAGATCGGCCGGCCCGGCGAGCGTCCCGGGCGCGTCCACCCGCGGCAGGGCGAAGGCCGGCGCCGGCTTGCCGACGAGCGGCGAAGGCACCTCGCGCGGATCGAGGCGGAAGGCGTAGGCGAAGAGCGCGACCAACGCGACGAAAATGAGGAACGGAATCAGGTACTTCAGTTTCATCGCGCCGCCTCCGCCACCGGTTCGGGCAACACCTCCGGCACAGGAACCGAATCCCGGCGCCGCGCCAGCCGCCGGTAGCGCCGGTCGAGCGCCGCGGCCACTCCACCCAAGGCAATCAGGATCGCCCCGAACCAGATCCAGGAAATGAAGGGTTTGTAGAAGAGCAGCACCACCCAGCCGCCATCGCCGGTCGGGTCACCCAGCGACACATAGACGTCGCGGAACACCCCCCAGTCGATCGCCGATTCGGTCATCGGCATGGCCGAGCGGAAGTAGGCGCGTTTCTCCGGCACAAGCACGGTGCGCATTTGCCCTTCGCGCCACACTTCCACCTCGCCGCGCTGGGCCGTGTAGTTGGGCCCGGGTACCTCGCTCACGCCGCGCAGCACGAAGCGGTAACCGGCGAGTTCCGCCGCCTGTCCCGGCATCATCTTCACGTCGAGCCGCTGCTCCAGCGCCCCCACGAGCGTCACCCCGAGGATGAACACGCCCACCCCGAGATGCGACAGCCACATCCCCCACCACGACCCGGGAATGCCGCGCAGCCGTGCCGCCAATCCCGGCGCCGCGCCCTGGCGCAGACGCTCGACGAGCAGCCGCAGCGAGGCAAGCGCCACCCAGGCCGTCAGGGCAAGCCCAAGATAAACCCCGGGCGTGGCATGTCCGGCGGCCCACACCCCCAGCGCCGCCAAGAGCAGCGCGCCGACGAGCTCCGGCCCCACCCGGCGCAGCACCCGCGCGAGCGCATCGCGCTTCCAGCGCAGGAACGGCGCCAGCGCCATCAGCACCACCGCCGGGGCCATGAGCGGCACGAACACGGTCTCGAAGTACGGCGGCCCCACCGAAATCTTGGCCCCTTGCAGCGCGTCGAGGATCAGCGGATAGACCGTGCCCAGCAGCACCGCCCCGGCGGCCGCAGCCATGAGCACGTTATTGACCAGCAGCGAGCCTTCGCGCGACACCGGCGCGAACACCCCCCCGCCGGAGAGCCGCGGCGCACGCCAGGCAAAGAGCAGCAGCGACACGCCCACGGTGAGCGCGAGCAAGCCCAGGATGAACACGCCGCGCGTCGGATCGGTGGCAAAGGCGTGCACCGAGGTGATCACACCCGAGCGCACGAGGAACGTCCCCAGGAGCGAGAGCGAGAACGCCCCGATCGCCAGCAGCACCGTCCAGCTGCGAAACGCCCCCCGCTTCTCGGTGACGATGAGCGAATGCAGCAAGGCGGTTCCCACGAGCCAAGGCATGAGCGAGGCGTTCTCCACCGGATCCCAGAACCACCAGCCGCCCCAGCCCAGCTCGTAATAGGCCCAGGCCGAACCGACGAGGATGCCCAGCGTGAGGAACACCCAGGCGGTGAGCGTCCACGGGCGCGACCAGCGCGCCCAGGCCGCGTCCATCCGCCCCGACAAGAGCGCCGCGATCGCGAAAGCAAAGGCCACCGCCATGCCCACGTAGCCCATGTACAGGAGCGGCGGATGGATGATCATGCCCGGATCCTGCAGCAAGGGATTGAGATCGCGCCCCTCGCCCGGCATCGGTACCAGGCGTTCGAACGGGTTGGAGGTGAGGATGAGGAAGGCGAGAAAGCCCACGCTCACCGTGCCCAGCACGCCGAGCACGCGCGCGCGAAAAGCCGCCGTGAGCGAACGCGAGAAACCGGCCACCGCCGCCTGCCAGAGGGAAAGCGACAGCGCCCACAGGAGCATCGAGCCCTCGTGGTTGCCCCATACGCCGGTGAGGCGATAGAACCACGGCGTACGCGTAGAGGAATTGGCCGCCACCAGGAGCACGGAAAAATCGATGCGCAGGAACGCCGCCGTCAGGCAAGCGTAGGCGAGCACGAGCGCGGCACATTGCGCGAGCGCCGCGCGCCGCGCCGCCGCCATCGCCCCGGCCGAACCGCGCGCCGCCCCGGCAAGGCCCAGCACCGCCTGCACCAGCGCCAGCGCCCAGGCGAGCGCCAGCGCGAACTGTCCCATCTCGGGGATCATCACGCACTCCTCAGGGTTTCAAGGTGGCCGCCGCGCGCTGCGCCTGATCCACGGCGTGCTGCGCTTCCACCGGCATGTAGTTCTCGTCGTGCTTGGCGAGCACTTCGCTCGCGACGAACACCCCGTCCGGCCCAAGTTTGCCCTGAGCCACCGCCCCCTTGCCCTCGCTGAAGAGATCGGGCAACGCGCCGCGATAGACGACGGGAATGGTCTTGGCCGTATCGGTCACGGCGAAGCGCACCGTCACCCCGTCTGGCAGCCGCTCGAGCGAGCCCGGCGCCACCAGCCCGCCGATGCGAAAAGTCCGCCCGAACGGCGCCTTGCCCTCGGCGACTTCGGAGGGCGTATGAAAGAACACCAAATTCTCGCGCATCGCCGAGAGCACCAGCGCCGTGGCTCCGCCGAGCAGGGCGAGCGCCGCCAGGATCAAAGTCAAACGCTTGCCGCGTGCCGTCATGCGTCTTCTCCCGTGTCTTCGAACCGTGCCGCCCGCCAGCGCAGCAGACGGCGGATCACGGCCTTACGAGTGCGATGGAGGAAATAAAGTTCGAGGGCGATGAGGGCGAAACTCACACCGTAGCTGCCCCAAACGTAAAAACCCCGTCCACCCATGTCCCAAAATGCCGACCACGATTCCCAGTGCATCCCCTCACCCCTTTTCCTTGGCCGCCAGGCGATCGAGCTCGGCGGCCACCCAGTCGGTGTGCCGTTCGCGCTCGAGGATGATCGTGCGCACGCGCCACAAGGCCACGGCGATCGAGTAGAACCAGGCGGCGAACGCCATGATCAGCATGGTCACCAGCATGACGGTGGCCATGGAAGGCGCACGCGTCAGGCTCACCGAAGCACCCTGGTGCAGCGTGTTCCACCATTTCACCGAGAAATAGATGATGGGTACGTTGATCGAACCGACGATGGCGAGCAAGGCCCCGGCGCGATCGGCACGACGCGGATCCTCGATGGCCCGTGTGAGCGCCAGATAACCCAGGTAGAGGAACATGAGGAGCAGCTGCGAGGTGAGCCGCGCATCCCACACCCAGTACGTCCCCCAGGTGGGCCTGCCCCACAGCGCCCCCGTCCACAGGGCGATGAAACACCAGATCGCCCCGGTGGGCGCGAGCGCGTGCGCCATCATGAAAGAGAGCCGCGTATTGAGCACCCAGCCGACGATGCCCCAGAACGCCATCACGAGATAGAGGAACATCGACATCCACGCCGCCGGCACATGGAGGAAGATGACGCGATAGACCTCACCCTGCTGCGCGTCGGTGGGCGCAACGAAAAACCCCAGATACAGCCCCGCCACGGCCAGCACGGCGGCCGCCGCGGCGAACCACGGCGCGAGCCGCCCGGCGAGCGGATAGAACTGCTGCGGCGCGGCAAACCGCCACAGGCTGCGCGGGGAACGCTGCCGCTCCTCGACCCCCTGCCGCCATCGTTGCCGTCTTTCCTGCGTCGCGTTCATCCCTTTCCTTTCTCCGTCATTGCACCGCCAGGCGCAGCGCCGCCACGCAGGCCCAAGGGGCGAGCGCCACCGCCGCGAGCATGCCCGCCCCCAGCAGGGCCAGGTGCGCGGCGTAGGATACCCCACCCAGGGCCGCTTCCACCGCCCCTGCGCCGAAGATCAGCACCGGCACCGCCAGCGGCAGCACCAGCAGCGCAAGCAGCACCGCCCCGGAGCGCACCCCCAGCGTGAGCGCCGCCCCGATCGCGCCGATGAGCGTGAGCGTGGGCGTGCCCAGAAGGAGCGTCCCGGCAAGCAGCGGCAGGACGTCCGGCTGCAGATCGTAGAGCCCGGCGAGCAGCGGCGCGAAGAGCGCCACCGGCACGCCGGTCACCAGCCAGTGCACGGCCACTTTGGCCAGCACCCACACCACCGCCGGCTCGGGCGAGAGCAGCAGCTGCTCCAGCGTGCCGTCGCGCAAGTCGTGCTCGAAGAGCCGCGGCAGCGCCAGGAGCGAAGCGAGCAGCGCCGTCACCCAGACCACGCCGGGGGCGATCGCGCGCAGCTGGTTCGCCTCCGGCCCGATGCCGAAGGGGAAGAGACACACCACGACGACGAAGAAGGAGAGCGCGAGCAGCACGTCGGTGCGGCCGCGCCAGGCAAGCGCCATCTCCCGCCGCAGCATGGCCAAAAATACCGCTCCCATCACGCCGCCTTGCGCCGCGGCGCAAACCGCCCCGGCTCCAGCGTGTCGCAGGGACAGGCAAATTCCACGTCCTGATGCGTCGTGAGCACCACGGTGGCCCCGTCGCGTACCCGCGCTTCGATGCGGCGCGCGAGCGCAGCCACCGCGGCGGCGTCGAGCGCCGTGAAAGGCTCGTCGAGGATCCACACCGGCCGCTCCTGCGCCAGAACGAGCCGCGCGAGCGCCACCCGCCGCCGCTGCCCCGCCGAGAGTACCCGCACGGGCAGATCGCGCTGCCGCGCAAGGCCAAGCTCCCCGAGCGCGGCGTCGATCGCCGCCCCGTCGTGCGGCAGCCCCTGCACCGCCGCCAGGCTGCGCAGATTCTCCCGCGGACTCAGGAGCTCATGCACCGCCGGCAGATGGCCGTGAAAGAACACCGCCCGATGCCAGGCATCCCTCTGCGCCGCCAGCGGCGTCCCTTGCCAGCGCACCTCCCCCTCGTCGGGCTGCGCCAGGCCGCACAGCAGCCGCAGCAGACTCGTCTTGCCCACCCCGTTGGGGCCGGCCACGCGCGTGAGCACGCCGGGGCGAAAGGCATGCGTCAGGTCGCGAAAGAGGATGCGATCGCCCTTGATGCAGGTGAGCGCCAAAGCTTCGAGCATGACTCGGACGGATTGAGAGGATCGAGGCCGTAAGTCTAGCAGAGCCGGCCGCGCCGCGCGCTTCAGGCCGTACAGAAGAGCGCGTATTCTTGGGCCTTGGACGGCGTGCCGTTCCACGCAGGCAAGCTCGGCCATACCCCCAGGCGCGCGCAGTCCTCGGCGAAAGCGTCAC
This sequence comes from Tepidiphilus thermophilus, assembly GCF_001418245.1. Classification (NCBI taxonomy): domain Bacteria; kingdom Pseudomonadati; phylum Pseudomonadota; class Hydrogenophilia; order Hydrogenophilales; family Hydrogenophilaceae; genus Tepidiphilus; species Tepidiphilus thermophilus. The sequence goes on along the minus strand of NZ_LIPU01000019.1, from coordinate 15,733 downwards.
TTGCCAAATACCCGTATTCCCACTCACGAGGAGCCGTCAGCGCATCGACGGCAAGGAGCGCCGCGTCGACCCGGCCCGGGTGCACGTGCACCAAGGCCCTCGGCCCCAAGGCCGAGAGGAAACGGCCCATCTTCTCGCGAAAAGGCGGCGTTTCCTTGAAATCGTGCAGGCCGGAGAAGCCCTGGTTGTGGGCGATGCCGTGCGCGAGCAGCGCTGCCTTGAGCCCGCGCCCCAAGCGGCGCAGGAAGAGCGCCTTGCGCACCCCCACGCCGCGCGCCCGGATACGCTGTACCGTCTCACGGCAATCGCGCACCCACAGCGTTCCCGGCGCGTAACGGCGCAGGATCTCGGCGATGAGCGCTTCACGCACCGTCGGCAGGAGATGCACGTGCTGATGCCCGTCGACGAAGGCGGGCGGCGCCCCCCAGACGTCTTCGAAGGCATCGAACTGCGCCCGGATCTCCTCGGCCACTGCCGTCGCCGGCAGACGTTTCGCCAATGCCCTCAAGAGCAAGGAACGCAGCGACGGCAGGCGTCCGTCTTGCGCCAGGCCGCGCGCCGGGCTCGCCGAGCGCTGCTCGGTGAGCGTCAGGTGCAAGCCCACCTGGGCACCGGTTACGCGCGCCAAGGCCGCCAAGCCCGGCGCATCGCGCTTCCAGCACGGCAGGGTCACCATGGCGCTCGTGGCCGTCACGCGCCGCAGTTCGATCAGATGCTCGATGGCGCGATTCACGCCCGGTGCGATACCATAATCGTCGGCGCACAAAACGAAGGTTCGCCGTACCGGCGCGGCCGTTTCCCGGGAGACATCGGCCGGTAATGACGCGAGTACGGGGGGCGGCGTCAGCGCCAAAACGCCGGATTTTTCGAAATGGACGTCCATGCGATCCTTGCCTTACATCCCGTTACGCTTCGCTGACGACAGGAGCCGACAGCCGTGATTCCCGCCTCCGCACCGACTGCGCCGACTTCCGTCGAATTGAGCGTGATTGTACCCGTCTATAATGAGGCGGCCTCGTTACCGGTTTTGTACGAACGGCTCAAGGCCGTGCTCGAATCGCTCGAGCTCTCCTGGGAGCTGATCCTCGTCGATGACGGCAGCCGCGACGAGAGTTTCGCCGTCATCGAGCGGCTCGGCAAGGCTGATGTCCGCGTCAAGGGCGTGCGCTTCGCACGCAACTTCGGCAAGGAAGCCGCCATGGCCGCGGGGCTGCACCGCGTCGCCGGGCGGGCCGCCGTCATCATGGATGCCGACCTGCAGCATCCGCCCGAACTCATCCCCCAGATGCTCGAGCGCTGGCGCGCCGGAGCGGCCATCGTCACGGCGGTGCGCACCGACCGCGACACCGACTCCCCCCTGCGCCGCTGGCTCTCGCTCGCCTTCTACCGCTTCTATCGCGGCATCTCCGAGATCGCGCTCACGCCGGGCGGAGGCGACTTCCGCCTCTTCGACCGGCGCGTGGTGGCGGCCCTCAACCTTCTGCCCGAACGCAAGCGGTTCCTCAAAGGGCTGGCGAACTGGGTGGGCTTCGATCAGGTCACCCTGCCCTACCGCCCGGCTGAGCGCCATGCCGGTACCTCGCGCTGGTCGCTGCGCAAGCTCTGGCGCTACGCCATCGACGGCATGGTCTCCTTCACCACGGTTCCGTTGCACGTCTGGTCCTCGATCGGAGCGCTCCTTGCGCTCGCCTCCGTCGTCTACGGTCTGTGGCTGGTGGTGCGCACGCTGCTTTTCGGGCGCGACGTGCCCGGCTACGCTTCGCTGATGGTCGCCACACTCTTTCTCTCGGGGGTGCAGCTCGTCAGCCTGGGCGTGCTCGGCGAATACCTCGGCCGCGTCTTCGAGGAAGTCAAGCGCCGGCCGCTCTACCTCATCGGGCGCACCGTGAACCTGCCCGACGAACTCGCCGACCCCCCTTCCCCTCTGCGCTGAACCTTTCGTCCGCGCGCCTTTCTGATTGCCGATTCCGTGCCGAGTTCCTTGCCGATGCGCCTCCTCTTCCAGCGCCTGCTCACTCCGCGCAGCCTCGCCATGCTGCTGTGGCTCGTCTTCGCCTGGTACGTGTTCGACGGCTACGACCGCCACGCCCCCAGCAACGACGAATGGGTACAGCACATCTATGGCGAACTGCTCGTGGCGTATTACACGAGCGGGCTTGCCGACAAGACCTTTCTCGATTTCAGCAACCTCTATCTCTACGGCGGCCTCTTCGACCTGCCCGCAGCCTGGATCACCATGGCTTTCGGCATCGACTGGTGGCCGCTGCGGCACCTCCTCACCGCCGCTTTCGGCGCCCTGGCCTTCTTGGGCGCGGCGCGTTTCGGGCGCTTCCTCGGCGGTGCCTGGCTCGGCACGGCGGCGCTCGCCGCCACGATGGGCAGCGGCGTCTTCTCCGGCGCCATCTTCACCCACACCAAGGACGTCCCTTTTGCCGCGGCCATGCTGTGGTCGCTCTACTACACGAGCCGCATCGCCGACGGGCTTCCTGCGCCGCGTTGGCGCCACGTCCTGTTGTGGGGGCTCGCCACCGGAGCGGCGCTGGGGCTGCGCGTAGGCGGCGTGCTCGCCTTCGGCTTCCTCGGCGCGGCCATTCTCCTCTCCTGGTGGCCCCGCCGCCGGGCCCTGCCCCCCTGGCCACGGCTCTTCACGGCGATCCTCCTGCGCCTCGCGCCGGGCATCGCCCTCGCGCTTGCCCTCATGGCCTTCTTCTGGCCGTGGTCGGTGATGGGCTGGGATCACGTCTGGCAGGCGCTCACCAAGTTCTCCCACTTCGCTTTCGATCTCTACACCTGGGAAGACGGGAAACGGGTGGAAAACGCCCAGGTCTCGCGCCTCTACCTTCCGAAATACCTCCTCGTACGCCTGCCCGAGTTCATCCTCCTCGGCACCGTGCTCGCGCTTGCCCACTGGCGGCGCATCAAGGAATCCCCCCGTCTGTGGCCGCTGCTGTTCGCGCTCACCTTCGTGCTCGCCTACGTCGTGATCGGCAAGCCCCCTCTCTACAACGGCCTGCGCCACTTCCTCTTCCTCGTGCCGTGGTTTGCGCTGCTCGCCTGCTGGGGCTGGCAAAGCACGCTCGCGGCACTCCACCGCCCCCTGACCGAAATCTCCCTTCGCCGCCGCCATGGAGCACTGCTGCTCAGCGCTTTGCTCGTACTCTCGGCCGCCGATGACTTCATCACCCTGGCGCGGCTGCATCCCTATCAACACCTCTACTACAACCATCTCGCCCGAGGACTTGCCGGCGCCAAGCATCATTGGGAACTGGACTACTGGAGCGACGCTACCCGGGCGCTGCTACCCGCGCTCGCCGACTGGGTCGCCAAACAACCCGCCGACAAGGAATGGGCGCTCGCCTACTGCGCGGAAGGATTCCAGATCGAACCTTGGCTCCCCCCCAACGTGTACATCACCGAGGCCTGGGACGATGCGGAACTGCTGCTCGCCACTACGCACGATGACTGCGACCAGGCGGTACCCGGCAAGGAAATCGCGCGCATCGAGCGGCTCGGCACGCCGCTCGCCGTCCTCAAGATCATCGACCACGAGGCCGCTGCTCCATGAGGCGTCCGCTGGCCGAACTCGTGCGCATGTCGCGCTTTGCCCTGGTGAGCGTTTCCGGCACCCTCGTGCATTACACCGTGCTGGTGGCCTTGGTCGAAACGGACACGCTCGGCCCGCTCCCCGCCTCGGCGCTGGGTTTTCTTGCCGGAGCCGTGACGAACTACCTCGGCTCGCGCCGCTGGGTCTTCGCCAGCGACGCGCGCCACATCGTCGCCTTACCCAAGTTTCTCGCCGTAGCCGCCACCGGGTTTGCCGGCAACGTCGCCGGCATGGCACTCGCACTCGATTGGCTACAGCTACCCTACCTGCTTGCCCAGATCCTCGTCACAGGGATCCTCTTCTTCTGGCACTACGGCGCGAACAGCCTGTGGACCTTCGCCCGCCGCGGCTGAGGCCGGTGCGAGGCAGCCCCACGCTTGGCATCGACACCTTGCCGCCGCGGTGTTTTCATGCTATCGTTCCATGCTTTGAAGAATTCCCAGGAGAGCCCTCATGGCCCGCGTCTGTCAAGTGACCGGCAAGCGTCCGATGACGGGAAACAACGTCTCGCACGCCAACAACAAAACCAAACGCCGCTTCCTCCCCAACCTGCACTATCGCCGTTTCTGGAGCGAGGCCGAAGAGCGTTGGGTGAAGCTGCGCATTTCCAACGCGGCGCTGCGCACGATCGACAAGAAAGGCATCGATGCCGTGCTCGCCGAGCTGCGCGCCCGCGGCGAGAAAATCTGAATCCCGGATAGGAGTGCATCATGGCCAAAGCCGCCCGCGAGAAGATCAAGCTCGAGTCCACCGCCGGAACCGGGCATTTCTACACCACCTCGAAGAACAAGCGCACCACCCCGGAAAAACTCGAGCTGATGAAGTACGACCCCAAAGCGCGCAAGCACGTGCTCTACAAGGAAACCAAGCTCAAGTAAGCTGCGCTGCAAAAAGATGAAAATAGGCCGCTCTATCTGGGTGGCCTTTTTCTTTTGCCTCAAGAAAAAGAAAAGCGCCTCTTGCGGGCGCCGTAATTCGTCTCCTCCCACGAGGCGGGCGGTCTCGAGGCCGCCCGTCCTTCTTCTCCTCTTAGCCTTTCAACTGCTCCAGGATCGCCGGGTTCTCCAGCGTGGACGTATCCTGCGTGATCTCCTCGCCTTTGGCGAGCTGGCGTAGCAGCCGACGCATGATCTTGCCCGAGCGGGTCTTGGGCAGGTTTTCGCCGAAGCGGATCTCCTTGGGCTTGGCGATGGGGCCGATCTCCTTGGCCACCCAGTCCTGCAGTTCCTTGATGAGGCGCTTGGCCTCTTCGCCCTGAGGCCGCGAGCGTTTGAGCACCACGAAGGCCACGATCGCCTCGCCGGTAATATCATCGGGACGGCCGACCACGGCCGCTTCCGCCACCAGCTCGTGCGCCACGAGAGCCGATTCGATCTCCATCGTGCCCAGACGGTGGCCGGAGACGTTGAGCACGTCGTCGATGCGCCCGGTGATGGTGAAGTAGCCCGTCTCGGGATCGCGAATCGCCCCGTCGCCGGCCAGATAGAGTTTCCCTTTGAAATCTTCGGGGAAATAGGATTTCTTGAACCGCTCCGGATCGCCCCAGATCGTGCGAATCATCGACGGCCAGGGTTTTTTGATGACGAGGAACCCGCCATGCCCCCAGGGAAGCTCGGTACCGGTCTCATCGACCACCGCCGCCATGATGCCGGGGAAAGGCAGCGTACAGGAGCCGGGCACGAGCGGCGTGGCGCCGGGCAGCGGCGTGATCATGTGCGCCCCGGTCTCGGTCTGCCACCAGGTATCGACGATGGGGCAGCGTCCATGGCCCACTTCGTTGTAATACCACTCCCAGGCCGCCGGGTTGATCGGCTCGCCCACCGAGCCGAGGATGCGCAGGCTGGAGAGGTCGAAATTGCGTGGATGCACTTCGGGGGTAGCGTCGCTCGCCTTGATGAGGGCGCGGATCGCCGTGGGCGCGGTATAGAAAATGCTGACTTTGTGCGCCTCGATCATGCGCCAGAAGCGGCTCGCGTCGGGATAAGTCGGCACGCCTTCGAACACTACCTGCGTCGTCCCCACCGCCAGCGGCCCATAGGCGACGTAGCTGTGCCCGGTGATCCAGCCGATGTCGGCCGTACACCAGAAGACGTCGGTCGGCTTGATGTCGAAGGTCCACTTCATGGTCAGCGCGACCTGGGTGAGATAGCCGCCGGTGGAGTGCTGCACGCCTTTGGGCTTGCCGGTGGAACCCGAGGTGTAGAGAAGGAAGAGCGGGTGCTCGGCTTCGACCCACTCCGGTTCGCACTCCTCGCTCTGGCTGGCGATCACCTCACTCCACCACAGGTCACGTTCCGGATGCCATTCGATGTCCATGCCGGTGCGCTTGTTGACGATCACGTGGCGCACCGATTCGCAACCGCCCATGGCAAACGCCTCTTCGACGATGGCCTTCAACGGCAAGGCCTTGCCACCGCGGAACTGACCGTCGGACGTGACCACCACCGTGGCGCCAGTGTCCTGGATGCGGTCGCGCAGCGCCAGAGCGGAAAAGCCGCCGAAGACCACCGAGTGCGTCGCCCCGATGCGCGCGCACGCCTGCATGGCCACCACGCCTTCGATGCCCATGGGCAGATAGATGAGGACCCGGTCGCCCTTCTTCACGCCGAGCGACTTGAGCGCATTGGCGAACTGGCCCACCCGCGCGAGCAGCTCGCGGTACGTGACTTTGGTGACCTTGCCGTCGTCGGCCTCGAAGATGATGGCCACCTTGTCGCCCAGCCCGGCGGCCACGTGCCGGTCGAGACAGTTGTAGGAGGCATTGAGTACCCCGTCGGCGAACCATCTGTAGAACGGGGCATTGGACTCGTCGAGCACCTGGGTGAAGGGTGTCTTCCAGTCGAGGAGCGTGCGGGCGTGGTTCGCCCAGTAGCCTTCGTAATCTTTTTCCGCCTCGGCCACGAGCCGCTTATAGTGATCCATCCCCGAGACGGCGGCGTTCTTGACGAGTTCTTCTGGCGGATAGTACATTTTCTGAGCCATGGATGTTTCCTCCCTCTGCGTGATTTCGTCCGAACGGGCGGCGCAGCCGCCGACCTCTGACATTTTGAATTGAAACGCTTATATCTTACATCAGACTTACTACGGCACCGGTCTCGTACCCTCTGGCCGGCGATGCCCTCTGTTAGAATAGCGCCCTCTGCGAGGAATCCTGCGATGACTACCATCCGTGAAGAAGACCTGATCGAATCGATCGCCGACGCATTCCAGTACATCAGCTACTATCACCCGCTCGATTACATCAAGGCGCTCGCCAAGGCCTACGAGCGCGAGCAAAGCCCTGCGGCGAAAGACGCCATCGCCCAGATCCTCACCAACTCCCGCATGGCCGCCGAGGGGCACCGCCCGATCTGCCAGGACACGGGCATCGCCACGGTTTTCCTCGAGATCGGCCAGGACGTGCGTTTCGACACGCGCCGCAGCCTGCAGGAACTCATCGACGAGGGCGTGCGCCGCGCCTACACCAACCCGGACAACCCCCTGCGCGCTTCGGTCCTGCGCGACCCGGCCGGCAAGCGGCAGAATACCCGCGACAACACCCCGGCCGTGGTCCACGTCGAGCTCGTACCCGGCAACAAAGTGGAGGTGATCTGCGCGGCCAAGGGCGGCGGCTCGGAGAACAAGGCCAAGATGGCCATGCTCAACCCGTCGGACTCCCTCGTCGACTGGGTGCTCAAGACCGTGCCCACCATGGGAGCGGGCTGGTGTCCGCCCGGCATCCTCGGCATCGGCATCGGCGGCACCCCGGAAAAAGCCATGCTGCTCGCCAAGAAATCCCTCATGGCTCCCGTCGACATCCACGAGCTGCAGGCCCGCGCCGAGCGCGGCGAGGAGCTCAGTACCGCCGAACGGCTGCGGCTCGAACTCTACGACAAGGTCAACGCGCTCGGCATCGGCGCCCAGGGGCTGGGTGGCCTCACTACGGTGCTCGACGTGAAAGTGCTCGACTACCCCACCCACGCCGCGAGCCTGCCGGTGGCCATGATTCCCAACTGCGCCGCCACCCGCCACGTGCACTTCACCCTCGACGGCAGCGGCCCGGCCCGGCTCGAACCGCCGCGCCTCGAAGACTGGCCGCAGGTCACCTGGACGCCCGACACCGAGAAAGCCAAGCGGGTAAATCTCGACACCCTCACGCGCGAGGAAGTCGCCTCCTGGAAGGCCGGCGACATCCTGCTGCTGAACGGCAAGCTCCTCACCGGTCGGGACGCCGCGCACAAGCGCATCGCCGACATGATCGCCCGCGGCGAGCCGCTTCCCGTCGATTTCACCAACCGGGTCATCTACTACGTCGGCCCGGTCGATCCGGTGCGCGACGAAGTCGTCGGCCCCGCCGGCCCCACCACCGCCACGCGCATGGACAAATTCACCCGCCTCATGCTGGAAAAGACCGGACTCATCGCCATGGTCGGCAAGGCCGAGCGCGGCCCCGAAGCCGTGGCGGCGATCCGCGACCACCGCGCCGCCTACCTCATGGCCGTGGGCGGAGCCGCCTATCTGGTGGCCAAGGCGATCAAGGCAGCGCGCGTCGTCGCCTTCGAGGATCTGGGCATGGAGGCGATCTACGAATTCGAGGTGCGCGACATGCCGGTGACGGTGGCCGTCGATAGCCAAGGCAACAACGTGCATGAAACCGGCCCGCGCGAGTGGCGCATCAAGATCGGCAAGATCTCCGTCACCTCCTAAGCCCTCTCCTCCGCACGAGGGAACGGTATAATCTTTCCGTCCGCTCCGGAGCGATTCCGGAGCCGGACGCGGCAGCGCCGGCATAGCTCAGCTGGTAGAGCACCCGCCTTGTAAGCGGAAGGTCGTCCGTTCGAATCGGACTGCCGGCATTCTCCCCGCTCCCGATCTCGCGCCCATCCCAAGGAAGGCTCCATGCGTTTCGTCCGCCGGTTGTGCGGCCTCTTGATCTTCTGCCTCGTCGGTGCGCTCGTCCCCGCCTTTGCCGCCGAGACCAGCGACGACCCGATCCAGTCGGGCCTTGCCCTGATTCAAGATGCGCTGCAGCGCAATGCGCTACCGCCCGACACCTCCGCCGCGCTCAAGCAATTGCTCGACCGCATCCAGGAAGCGCAAAGCCGCCGACAGCAAGCCGAGATTCGCGCCGCGCTCGCCGAAAAGCTCATCGAGCAGACGCAGCGCGAACTGCAGCAGCTCGCCGCCAGCCGCCCCAGCGAGTTTGCCGATCTGCGGGTCAGCGACAGCCTGGCACCGAGCGAGCGCGCCGAGCGCCTGCGCCGCATCCTCGAGGAAGAACGGACGCGACGCCAGACGCAGGAAGCTTTGCGCGCCCAGCTCTCAGACCTCGAACAACCCAAGGAGCGCGGCGATGCTGCTGTCGCCCCCCCTCCGCCCGCCCCCCTGCCTACCCTTCCCAGCAACGATCCCCTGGTACAGCAAGCCCTCACACTCGCCACCTTGGTCACAAGCCAGGCTCAAGAAGCCGAACGGCGCGCCGCCTTGCTCGAGAGCCGTCTTGCCGCGAGCACGCGGGTGCTGCTGTCGCGCCGCATCGAGCGGCTCGACGTCGAACTGGCCCGCCTGCGGCAGCTGCGCGAAGCGGTGGAAAAGAGCACGACGGCCGAAGTCAGCCAGGAAACGAGCCAGGTCAATGCCGAAGCAATCGACCCGAGACTTGCCCGGGTGGAGGCGACCAACCGGGAATGGGAAGCGCGCTTGCAGACCCTGCGCCATCGCCTGCAGAGCGTGCGCGAACGCCAATCGCAGCTGCAGCGTGAAACGCAGGAGCGGTGGGAAACGCTCGAATCCCTGAAAAAGCGCATCGCCCAACAGGGCCTGAGTCCAGCCGTGGGCAACCTCCTCCTCGAATACCGCAGCCGCCTCCCTTCCCCGTCCGAATTGAGCCAGGAGCTCAACAAGGTCCGCGGCATGCTCGAAGAAGTCCAACTGCTCGAGCTCGAGCTACGCCAGGCCAAGCGCCTCATTGCCGATCCCCGCGAGCGGGCGCGCCAGGTCCTGGGGCAGTCCGACCCGGCCGGAGCCGACGGCAACCTGGAAAATGCCATCGTCGAAGCCCTGGCCGTGCGCTCCCTCACGCTGGAGACGATCGACGCCCTGCGCCCGGCCCTGCTCGCGGCGCTCAGCGACCTGGAATCGGTGCTCCTGCGCGATCTGGACGTCGTCGAAGAGTTCTCCTCCTTCATCGACCAGCACCTCATGTGGGTGGCCACCACCCGCACGCTGTGGCGCGACCCCATGCCCGAGCTCCTCGCCGTCGGCACGGGCACGCTCACCCTTTTCCAGAGCTTTGCCGATCCTGGCTCATGGCGCCTCGCCCTCACCCAGTCCCCGCCGATGACATGGTTGGCCGCCGTGCTGGGCGTCTGCCTGCTCCTCGCACGCCCCCGGCTGGCCCGGCTCATCGGTCGCCACCTCGCCGCCGGCGAGCGCGATCCGCACCACGCCGGCTTGCTCGATACCTTGCTGCTGCTTTTCCTGGAAGCCATCCAAGCCCTTCCCTTCCCGCTCATCGCCTACGGCTGCGGCACGATGATTCTCGCCGGGGATGCGTTCGCCGAAAATTTCCGCGCCATCGGCACCGCCTTGGTGCGCATCGCGCCTTTCGGCTGGAACGTCGCCTTCTGGCAGCGCGTCTTCGCGCCGGGCACGGGGATTGCCGCCACCCGGTTTCATTGGCCGCCCTCCATCCTCAAGCGCCTGAGGCACACGCTGCGGGGGTTCGCCTGGGGCGTGCTGCCCTTGGGCTTTCTCGCCGTCTATCTCAACGAGGCCCAGCTGGATGCCCCCTTTACCGACCTGGGGCGCACGCCTTTCGTCGTCTCCATGTTGCTGCTGGCCTTGCTCCTGTGGCGCATCTTCCGGCCGCGGAGAGGGCTCCTCGCCATCGCCCAGCAGCCGCCCTGGCTGCGCCTGACGGCGGCCATCGGCGGCCCCGGCCTGCCCCTGGTGAGCGCGCTGCTCGCCGGAGCCGGCTATTTCTACGCGGCGGCGGCCCTCGTCGGCCGGTTCATGTCCACTCTTTGGGTGCTGCTCGCCTTCGCCCTGCTGCAGCATGCCGCACGCGATTTCTTCCTGCACCGCTTCGACCGGCAGCGCGAAAGCCTCGAAGAAGGAAACACAGGCGAGGATGCGCGCATCGATTCTTCCGAACGCCAGACGCTGACCCTGCTCAACCTCGCGCTCATCCTTGGACTCGCCTTCGTGCTCTTCGAGCTTTGGTCGTCGCTGCTGCCCGCCACCCGCATCCTCGACGAATGGGTGCTGTGGCGCTACACGGAGACGCTGGGCAACGAGACGGTAACGCTGCAAGTCACCTTCGCCGACCTCCTCATCGCCATGATCGGCTTTGCGGTGATGTGGGTGGCGGCGCGCAACCTTCCCGGTCTGCTCGAATTGGCGCTGCAGCGCACCTCGCGGTTGGATGCGGGCAGCAAGTATGCCTTGGTGACGCTGCTGCGCTACGCCATCTTCACCATCGGCTCGGTGCTCATCCTGGGCGAACTCGGTATGCCGTGGTCGAAACTGCAGTGGCTGCTGGCCGCCCTGAGCGTGGGGTTGGGTTTCGGCCTGCAGGAGATCGTGGCCAACTTCGTCTCCGGCCTCATCATCCTCTTCGAGCGACCGGTGCGCGTGGGCGACCAGGTCACCATCGGCAACGAGACCGGCACCGTGCGGCGGCTTACCATCCGCGCCACGGTAATCGAAGATTTCGACCGGCGCGAGATCCTCGTGCCGAACAAGAAACTCATCACCGAGCAGGTGACCAACTGGACGCTGAGCAACTCGCTGTCGCGTATCTTCGTCACTATCGGCGTGGCCTACGGCACCGACCCCGAGCACGTCGAAGCGCTATTGCTCGAAGCCGTCAAGGCCACGCCGGGCGTGCTCTCCGATCCGGCGCCCAGCGTGGTCTTCGCCCGTTTCGGCGAGAGTTCGCTGGATTTCGAGGTGCGGGCCATCGTGGCCGACGTCAATCAACGCCTGAGCATCCTCGGCCGCTTGAACCATGAAATCGACCGGATCTTCAAAGCGCACGGGATCGAGATCCCCTTCCCGCAGCGCGACCTGCACATCCGCGACATCGCCTGGCCGGCCGCGGCGGCTGTCCCTGCCGCGCAGGGTGCGCCTCAGCCGCCCGCGGCTTGAGCCAGACGCCGACGCACCGTCTCATAGAGGCACACGCCGGCAGCCACCGACACGTTCAGGCTCTCGACGGCGCCGAGCATGGGGATATGTACGAGCTCGTCGCACAGCTCGCGCGTGAGCCGCCGCAGGCCCTCCCCCTCGGCACCGAGCACCCAGGCTACGGATCCGGCAAGGTCGCACTCGTAGAGCGATTTCTGCGCCTCGCCCGCCGCGCCCACCACCCACACGCCCGCCTCCTTGAGCGTGCGTAGCGCCCGCGCCAGGTTCGTCACCGTCACGTAGGGGACGGTATCCGCCGCGCCGCTCGCGACCTTGACCGCTGCGGCACTCAAACCCGCGGCGCGGTCCTTGGGCGCGATCACCGCATCCACGCCGGCCCCATCGGCCACGCGCAGGCAGGCCCCCAGGTTGTGCGGATCCTGCACCCCGTCGAGCACGAGGAAGAGCGCCGGCCGGTTCGCATCGAGCGCATCGAGCACTTCTTCGAGCAAATGCGTCCGCGCCGCCGCGGCGACGAAGGCGACCACCCCCTGATGCCGCCCTGAGCCGGCGATCGCGTCGAGCCGGGCGGAGTCTGCAGGCACGACGCGCACGCCGGCCAACTGCGCGCGTTCGAGCAGCGAGCGCATGCGCGCATCCTGCCGCTGCCGATCGACGTAGAGCTCGGCGACGTCCTCGGGACGATGGCGCAGCAGCGCCGTGACCGCATGAAACCCCGGCACGGTGCGCCGTTGTCTGGTTTCTTCCTTCATCGCTTGCCCTTGGCGCGGCGCGTGCGCTCGGTCTTGCCCTCGCGCCGGGTCGGTGCCGGGCTGAGGTTCTCCAGGAGATGGAAATCGATCTTGCGCGTGGCCAGATCGACCCGCACCACCTGCACCTTCACCCGATCGGCCAGGCGGTGGCGCACGCCGCTACGCTCACCCACCAGGGCGTGCGCGCGCTCGTCGAAGTGGAAATAATCGTCGCCCAGATCCGAGATGTGCACCAGCCCTTCCACGAAGAGCTCGTCGAGCGTGACGAAGAGGCCGAAGGGCACCACCGCCGTGACCACGCCGGTGTAGACCTCGCCCACCTTGTCCTGCATGAAGTAGCACTTGAGCCAGCCGATGACTTCGCGCGTGGCCTCGTCGGCGCGCCGCTCCGTCATCGAGCAGTGCTCGCCGATCGCCTTCCAGTCGCCGGGCTCGTAGCGCGTACCGGCGAGCACCGCCTTGATGCAGCGGTGCACCAGCAGGTCGGGATAGCGGCGGATGGGGGAGGTGAAATGCGCGTACGCCTCGTAGGCGAGCCCGAAGTGGCCGCGATTTTCTGGCGTATACACGGCCTGCTTGAGCGAGCGCAGCATCACCATCTGCAGCAGGGGCGCATCGGGGCGCTGCTGGATCTGCTCCAGCACCTTGGCGTAGTCCTTCGGGGAGGGCTCGTCGCCGCCGGGCAGCTCGATGCCGAACCCGGCGAGGAACTCGCGCAGCGCCGCGACTTTCTCCGGCGCCGGTGGCTCATGCACGCGGTAGAGCGTGGGATGTTCGTGTTCGGCAAGGAACTCGGAGGCGCAGACGTTGGCTGCCAGCATGCATTCTTCGATGAGGCGGTGCGCGTCGGTGCGCACCTCGGGCACGATGCGCGCGATCTTGCCGTTCTCGTCGAACTCAATGCGCGTCTCCACCGTCTCGAAGTCGATCGCCCCACGCTGGCGCCGCGCTTTCAAAAGCGCCCGGAAAACGGCGTCGAGATGCTGCAGGTGCGGCAGGAGCTCGGCAAGCTTCGTCCGGGCCTCTTCCTTGCCCTCATAGAGGGCGGCGGCGACCTCGGTGTAGGTGAGGCGGGCGTGGGAATTCATCACTGCCGGGTAGAAACGGTAGCGCTGCACCTTGCCCGAGGCGCTCACGATCATGTCGCAGGCCATGCACAGCCGATCTTCGTGCGGCACGAGCGAGCACAGGCCGTTGCTCAGCTTCTCCGGCAGCATGGGAATGACCCGGCGCGGAAAATAGACCGAGTTGCCGCGATTGAAGCCCTCGGCATCGAGCGCCGAGCCGGGGTGCACATAGTGGGACACGTCGGCGATCGCCACGATCAGCCGGAACCCTTTGCCCTGCGGTTCGCAATAGACGGCGTCGTCGAAATCCTTGGCCGTCTCGCCGTCGATGGTCACGAGAGGCAATTCGCGCAGGTCCACCCGCCCGGCGAGGTCCTTGCGCCGCACCGCGTCGGGCAGGCGGCGCGCTTCCTCTCGCACCTCGGACGGCCATTCGAACGGCAGGTCGAACTTGCGCAGCGCGATCTCGATCTCCATGCCGGGATCGTCGTAGTCGCCCAGCACCTCGACGATGCGCCCGATCGGCTGGGCGTACTTCGTGGGCTGCTCGACGAGCTCGACCACCACCACCTGCCCCGGTTTGACCTTCTTGCCGCCGGGGGCGACGAGGATGTCCTGGGCGATGCGCTTGTCCTCGGGCACCACCAGGGTGACGCCGTGCTCGACGAGTACGCGTCCGACCACTTTCTGGTTGGCGCGTTCGAGCACCTCCACGATCTTGCCTTCGGGCCGGCCGCGGCGGTCGGTGCCGGCGATGCGCACGATCACCCGGTCGCCGTGCAGTACCTGGCGCATTTCCTTGGGCCCGAGGAAGATGTCCTCGCCGCCGTCGTCGCGGATCACGAAACCGAAGCCGTCGGGATGCCCCTGCACACGGCCGCGGATGAGGTCGGCCTTCTCCGGCAGGAGATAGGCGCCGCGGCGGTTGCGCAGGATCTGGCCATCGCGCTCCATCGCCTTCAGGCGCCGCTCGAAGAGCTCGTACTCCTGCGGGGAGATGTCGAGCGCCTCCACGAGTTCGCTCCAAGGCATGGGACGGCCTGCCTCGGCAAGCACCTGGAGGACGTATTCCCGACTGGGCAAAGGATGCCCGTACTTGGTCGCCTCGCGGGCAAAGAAAGGATCCTGGCGGCGGCGCTCGCTCACCTCGATCGCCGGCACGGTTGCAGATTCGGCACGAGCCGGAGGCGCCGACGCCGGTGCTTCGGTCGAAGAGGCAGACAGCAAGGCCGGAGTTCGCCGGCGGCGGGGGGAGGAAGGAGCGGGATCAGCGGAAGGAGTCCGCGGCTTGTTCTTTGAAGTTTTGCTCATCGAGAATCAGAAGTCCTTGCATATTCATCATGCGGCACCCGCCCACGCCGAAATGGCGTTGACAACGCGCGCCGCGTGCTTATAATAACGCATCTCGTCGCCCAGATGGCGGAATTGGTAGACGCGCTGGTTTCAGGTACCAGTGCCGCAAGGCGTGGAGGTTCGAGTCCTCTTCTGGGCACCACCGCATTTTTTCTCGGCTGTCGCTGGACGAAAAATATCGCTTTGATCCCCGTCCATGACGATCATTTGAAACCGGTTATCATCCGTACCTTTTAGTGGTACGTACCACCCCACGACACCCTCTCGATTCACCCTCTTCCGACAGAGCTCCATTGCCCATCCTGGCGCCTCTTTATATCAATCGCTAGGACAACGTATCGCCGTGCAGCGGTGACCGGGGCCTCCTGCATCATCCGGATCACGTGCGAGTGAGCCGTCATTCTTCCGGATGCAATACCGCATGCAGAAATTCGCGCGTCCGCTGTTCCTTGGGCGAACTGAAAATCTCCTCGGGAGGTCCCTGTTCAAGAATGCGTCCCTGATTGTCAGGTCCCGGACGATTGCATTGATCCGCGACGTCGTGCATTATTCATAGGTCGCGAGACGATGCGTGAGCTGATCGAGGAACTACGGAGGCAAAAGTCATGATGGTTCGACTGCACAAGAACGCCACCACGACCCCTGCGACCCGGCGCTACATCCAAAGCTCGAACCTGCCGGTGAGGCGTCTTGCCCGGGAACTCGGGGTGTCGGAGGACACCATCCGACGCTGGAAGAAACGCACCGACGTCGAAGATCGTCCGCACACGGCGCACCGTCTGCAGACGAACCTGACCCCGTTTCAGGAGGCCGTCGTGGTGGAGCTG
>NZ_LIPU01000018.1:0-23436 GCF_001418245.1 Tepidiphilus thermophilus | reverse complement strand
CCGGAACGGTTGCTGAGGAAACGGGGGCAATGCTGGACGCGATTTGCATGGAGCGGGGCTGGCCGGTGATCTCCAAGGAGATTCAGCCGGATCACATCCACCTGTTTGTCAGCATCCCGCCTGCCATTGCCGTAGCCGATGCCGTCAAGGTGCTCAAGGGTGTCACGGCTCGCCGTCTGTTCCAGATGTTCCCGGCGCTGAAGAAGCGGCTGTGGGGCGGCCATCTGTGGTCGCCGTCGTACTACGTTGGCACAGCGGGCAACGTCAGCGCCGAGACCATCCGCCGCTACATCGAGCGTTCCGAGCATGTCACCAAGAGACGATAAGCGGTGATGCGCTTGGCAACGGTCTTGTCCAGCGCGGCCAAGTCCTTCTTGGCCTTGTCGTCGAACTCAATCCGCCAAGCCAAGATCGCGCTCCACTTCGTCTAGCGTGTAGGTGCGGCTGCGGCCTGCGCGAACGTCGATCAGGCGTTGCTCTGCAAGGTACAAATCTTCGAGGTCGTCCAAGTGCTCAAGGATGGCTTCGCGGGCATAGAAAGTCTTGGTGCGCCCGGTGGCCTGTGCCAGTGCTTCAAGGCGGGCTTCCACTTCGGCGGGCAGTCGGATTGCAAGCATGTTTCGGCTCCTGTTCTGAAAACGCTATACAAGTATAGCACAACTACCGCGAAACGCTGGGTGAGTTATCCCGCTCGATCTTCTGCGCCTTGGCCTGCTCGCGCGCCTCGGCGGCCTGCTGCTCGATCTGC
Organism: Tepidiphilus thermophilus; assembly: GCF_001418245.1. NCBI lineage: Bacteria > Pseudomonadati > Pseudomonadota > Hydrogenophilia > Hydrogenophilales > Hydrogenophilaceae > Tepidiphilus > Tepidiphilus thermophilus. The sequence goes on along the minus strand of NZ_LIPU01000018.1, from coordinate 22,688 downwards.
TCGACGCGGGCCTCTGCACGGGCCACCCGTTCAGCGCATGCCTCCAGTTTGGCGGCCAGCACGGCGGCCTGCTGTTCGGCGGCGGTGCGGCCCTGCTGCGCATCGGCCAGCGCGGCGCGTAGGCGCTCGATCTCGGCGGCCTGCTCGGTCTGCCGTTCGGCCTGTGCCTCGATCTTGAGGCGGGCCGTGGCCAGCTCCACCCGCGCCGATTCGGCGGCCTGTTGCTCGCGCTCGATGCGCTGCGCCTGGTCGGCCAAGTCGGCGGCTTGCTGCTCGGCCTTGCCCGCCAGAGTGGGCGTAAACGGCCCGCCACGGCCCGGAAAACGCGGCCAGCGGGGCAAGCGTTGTCGGTATTCCTGACCTTGATGCAGCGGGCGTAGGTCAACCGTCACAACCTGGTGTCAATCAGGCTTTTCTTGGCGGCCATGTTCAGATAGGACAGGGCCTTCATGACGCAACTCGCCTCGTACCGGATCGCCGCCAAGGCGGTCTCAGTTTCGGCCACCTTGTCCTTCTCCCAGTCCTGGGCATATTCCAGCAGTTTGCTCAGAGTGTAGCCATGCGAGGCTTTCGGCTTGGCGATGTACGTCGTAAACGCCCTGCGCGTTCCCTTCGCCTTGGAACCGTACCAGCGCTTGTCGTACCACTCTGCCGCTATCGATAGCCCTCGCTGGCGGACTCTGGGCTTGAGAGAGCTTTTCTTCGGCCAGTCCATCTTCTCGTTCATCTCCTCCTTGAAATCGTAGTACTCGTTCACCACAGCCAGTGCCCGTTTGTACAGGCTTTCCATGTGCCTTTCCAGGGCGGCCTTGATCTCTTCCAGGTCGTTTTCCTTCTTCGTTTCGTTCATCGCGCTTTCCTTATGTTTAATAAAGAGGCAGCAAAACGCCATGCCTTATATAGAAAACCATCTCGCCATGCCGGTTCTTCCTAACGCTGGCAGAATTCCTTTAAATCTAAGGCATGGCGCTTCGTTTCCTTTGCAGACTGGAAAGGATTGCGGCCCCCCTTGTCCTTGCAGCCTTGCCATGTGGACATCGCGAAGCGTTTCCTTTGCAGACTGGAAAGGCATTGCGGCCCCCTTGTCCTTGCAGCCTTGCCATGTGGACATCGCGAAGCGTTTCCTTTACAGACTGTAGAGGCATTGCGGCCTTGCTGCCACCGGTCGATTGCCAGGCGATCGGTTCGTCCCTGCGAGGTCGCCATTTTTCGTTCCTTTAAATCTAAGGCATGGCGCTTCGTTTCCTTTGCAGACTGGAAAGGATTGCGGCCCCCCTTGTCCTTGCAGCCTTGCCATGTGGACATCGCGAAGCGTTTCCTTTGCAGACTGGAAAGGCATTGCGGCCTTGCTGCCACCGGTCGATTGCCAGGCGATCGGTTCGCCCCTGCGAGGTCGCCATTTTTCGTTCCTTTAAATCTAAGGCATGGCGCTTCGTTTCCTTTGCAGACTGGAAAGGATTGCGGCCCCCCTTGTCCTTGCAGCCTTGCCATGTGGACATCGCGAAGCGTTTCCTTTGCAGACTGGAAAGGCATTGCAGCGCACAACTGTAACTCGACACCTACAAGGTTTATGTCGCTAAACAAGGCGTTTTGTTGCTCTTTTCGGTCGGGTTTTCACCGGAACGTCTGATATGTTCTCAAGTGGTATGCTAGCGGTACTCGCTCGCCGGACGATCATGCCGGTGCTACTAGCGGTTATCTGGAAGTTGATTGACCCGGTGCGCGGCAAGCCTCGGCCTTCAGGCCGGGGAAGGATAGCGCGGACGCCGTTGGCGTACTTGTCTTTGCTGTTCATGAAGAGTAGGGTTTCTAGAATGCAACGTTTCCAGGCTTTCAAATTCGCTCTGATGCCAACCGGCGAACAGGAACGGCAGATGCGCCGCTTCGCCGGGGCGTGCAGGTTCGTGTTCAACAAGGCGTTGGCGTTACAGAAGGAACGCTACACGCAGGGCGAGAAGAAGCTTGGATACACCGAGCTGGCCAAGGAACTCACTGCATGGCGCAACGGATCTGAAACGCCGTGGCTCAAGGATGCGCCTGTGCACCCGCTACAGCAGGCGCTCAAGGATTTGGAACGAGCCTACACAAACTTCTTCGCCAAGCGGGCAGGCTTCCCGCGCTTCAAGAAGAAAGGGCAGAGCGACAGCTTCCGCTACCCCGACCCTAAACAGATCAAGCTCGATCAGGGCAACAGCCGCATCTTTCTGCCCAAGCTCGGCTGGCTGCGCTACCGCAAAAGCCGCGAGGTGCTGGGCACGGTGAAGAACGTCACCGTAAGCCAGTATTGCGGCAGGTGGTTTGTCTCCATCCAGACCGAGCGGGAAGTGGAGCAGCCCGTGCCGCAGGCTACTACGGCAGTGGGTATCGACCTTGGCGTGGTGCGCTTTGCCACGCTCTCGGACGGCACTGTCTATGCGCCGCTCAACAGTTTCAGGCGGCACGAAGAGGCATTGCGCAAGGCTCAGCAGGCGATGAGCCGCAAGAAGAAGTTCAGCAATAACTGGAAGAAAGCCAAGGCCAAGGTACTGCGCATCCACGCGCGCATCGCCAACGCCCGCCGCGACTACCTGCACAAGACCTCGACCGCGATCAGCAAAAACCACGCGATGGTGTGTATCGAGGACCTGCGGGTGCGGAACATGTCCAAGTCGGCGGCTGGCACGGCGGAGGCGCCGGGAAGAAACGTTCGGGCCAAGTCGGGCCTGAACAAATCCATCCTCGATCAAGGCTGGTTCGAATTCCGCCGCCAACTGGATTACAAATTGGCATGGCGTGGCGGGCATCTCATCACCGTGCCGCCACAGAATACGAGCCGCACCTGCCCATGCTGCGGCCATGTGTCGGCGGACAACCGCCAGACGCAGGCCCGGTTTCTGTGCGTCGAATGCGGCTTCGAGGAAAACGCCGATCTGGTCGGCGCGATCAACATTCTCAGGGCGGGACACGCCCGTTGCGCCTGTGAAGTGAGCGGTGCGGTAATGCCGCCAGCAGCAGGAACCCACCGAAGCGCCTCAAGGGCGGCTCAATGCCGCACCTGAGCGCCGTAGGAATCCTCCGACTTTAGGCGGAGGAGGATGTCAAAATTGTTTACTCACGGTTCACAGGAGGTTGACTTGAATATCATCGGTATCGACATCGGGTACTCCAACCTGAAACTCGCCTTTGGCCATAAAGGCGAATCTCCAAGAACATACTTACGCCCTTCGGGCGCGGCGCCCGCCGATCGCTTTGGGTCGCGCTTCGATGGAAAGGCGCACGAAGACTTCCTGCACGTCCTGGTAGACGGGCAAGAGTTCGTTGCGGGGGTCTCACCGGATCGCGCTGAAATGTGGAGCCGTTCCCTGCACGCGGACTATCCTTCCAGCGTCTCTTACAAGGCGTTGTTTTACGCCGGCCTTCTCCTTTCGGAGATGGACAGGATCGACATGCTCGTCACCGGGCTTCCGGTGACACAATACTTGGACGAAAACCGCAGAAAAGCCCTAGCCGAGTACATGCTGGGAACGCATCAAGTTACCGCCAAGCGCACCGTCACGGTCGAGAGGGTCAAGGTCATCCCGCAGCCCATCGGCGGACTCCTCGATTACATCGCTCAAGAAGATGCCGATATAGAGGATGCACGGGTTCTCGTGGTCGATCCCGGCTTCTTCTCGGTCGATTGGGTGGTCATCGCCCACAAGGATCTGCACCGTCAATCCTCCGGCACCAGCCTCAATGCCTCATCGGTCGTCCTCGAAGAGGCCTCCAGGCTGATTGCCAAGGATCACGGCACGGCGGTCAATACTGAGACTCTCGAAAACGCCATCCGCTCAGGCAAACCGACCGTTCTGGTGCTCGGTCAGCGCGTCGAGATAGCCCCCTACATCGAGCAGGCCACGAAGACGGTCGGCCCGGTCGTCGTCGAATCCATCCAGAAGTCGCTGCGCACGGAAAGCACGATGGTCGACCTCGTGGTCCTCGTTGGGGGTGGTGCCATGTTCTTCCGCGACGCGGTGCAGGCCGCCTTTCCACGGCTGTCCGTAGTTACGCCGGCGGATCCGGTGTTCTCCAACGCTCGTGGATTCTGGTTGATGGGGGCGGCTTTGTGAGCGGCATTCGGATCGTTCTTACCGTAACCCAGGCCAGTCCTGAGCTTTTTGCGGCATTGAAGGACGTTCCGGCCAGACTGCGGGCCGAGCGTGTCCGAACGCTCGCAACGCTCGGGATCGCTGCCATTAGCGGTGGAATCTCCGGTAAGCCGGCCATCGACCAACCTACCAAGACAGGAGTTGCACAACAGGATGCGCAGGCCTCGAGTCGAGCGCTGCGTTTCGCAAAGTCGCTAGGGGATGAGGTGTGACCAAAAAGATCGGTCGACATCACCTCGCTTTCTATCGTGGGTGGTTGCAGGGCCTCGATCTCAGGGATCTGGCCGACCGCTATCTCGAGACAGGGCTCGACTTGCGGCGCGCCAAATCTACGCTCACCTGGTTGCGGGATACTCTGAGCCAGGCTGCCCTGCGCCATGGCCGGCGCGGCGAAGCCCGCTTACTGCGCTTGCACTTGGCAGCCGAACCCATTCAGAAAGCGCATGCCATTCCCTCATTGGAGGACTTCCGCGCCGAACACGATCCTGACGGCTTCTACGATGAGGAGGAGCTGATCCAGCTCTATCTCGAAACGTTTCCCGAAGCCCGCGACAAGCGAGGCCGTCAGCGCCAGCGCTTGATCGAACGTCAACTCGCAGCCCTCGTCTGGATCGAAGACCTGCTTGTCACCGATCCAAATCCTGCCGATCCGGTATCCGCCTGGTTCGACAAGCAGGTGGCGAATCGGCTCGTTCTTGCCGGCATCCCGACCATCGGAGCCTTGATGGAGCGAATCCGGGATCGCGGCTATCGCTGGTGGGTCACGGTACCGAAATTGGGCGAAAAGGGAGCCTCCCGGATCGTCGCCTGGCTGCAAGGATATGAGTCGGCCTTGGGGGCGTTGCCAGAACATGCGATGACACCCATCCGCAGCCAACATGCACCATCGTTGGTTCGAGCGCGACCTCGGGAAACCGCCATCGTACCCATCGAGGCATTCGCGGCACCGCAGATGTTGTCTGGCGAAACCGGGTCCAACAGACATCCAGGCTCCCCCCGCATTCGGGCGGACAACGACCAAAAGGCCATCGAGTCCTGGCTTGCCACGAAATCGGGCAGCCCGCACACATCAAGAGCCTACCGCAAGGAAGCCGAACGGCTCCTTCTCTGGGCCGTGATCGAGCGCGGCAAGGCACTCTCAGATCTCACCGTCGATGACTGCGCACTCTATCGGGACTGGCTGTCCAGTCTTGGACGGACGAACCCTGAGCAGTGGCCCTTTCGGATTCCTCAAAGCGAATGGATCGGCAAGCGAAACACACACCGTTTCAGCCCGAACTGGCGACCATTCGACGGCCCTCTGTCCGCCGCGAGTGTCCGGCAGGCGTTGACGATCCTGTCGAGCATGTTCGAGTGGATGGTTCGTGTCCAGTATTGTATTTTCAATCCTTGGGACGCCGTGGGCCGGAAGCCGGCCGCACGCACGGACACGCCCAATGACGTGGAATTGACGCGGGTGTTCTCGACCGGCCAATGGGACTACCTGATGACGTTCCTTGACACTTTGCCTGCGGACGATGCGACATCCCGGCTGCGATTCGTGTTGCCCTTCGCCCAGGCCACTGGCCTGCGTCTATCGGAACTGGTGGATGCGAGCATCGGGCGGCTTTACACGATGCCGCTCAAGGAGGGACTGGGCGTGCGCTGGATGCTCAAGGTGCTGGGCAAGGGCGGCAAGTGGCGGGCCGTACCCTTGTCCAACCGGGTCATGAATCGCCTCCGGGAATACCTTGCACACCGCGGCCTCGATCCCGACCCGCTCGCCAATCCGCCCGAGACACCTTTGATTTCCCGGCTTGGAAGCCAGGAGCCGGTGACGGGAAGCGCCTTGTACAAGACGCTGCGGACGGTATTCCATCAGGCCGCGGAAAGCTTGGCGGCGGATGGCAAAGACCAGGAAGCCAAGGCATTCCGCCGAGCCAGCGTTCATTGGCTGCGGCATACGTGCGGTGCGCATCTTGCATCGAGCGGGGTGCCAGTGAATCTGGTGCAAAAGCTTCTAGGGCACGCCAGCTTGGCGACCACCAGCATCTACACGGAGACGGACGATGAACGACTGTGGACTGAAATCGAATCGAGAGCCTGAGTGCAGGCTGTGCCCCGGGCTTGTCGCAAGCCGCACCCAGATCGTCTTCCCGACGCCATGCCCGCCGGATCGCCTGCTCGCCATCGGCGAGGCGCCTGGTGCCGAAGAAGATGAAATCGGAGAAGGATTCGTCGGGCAGGCCGGCCGCACGCTCGACGCCCTGCTGGTACAGCATGGCCTGGAGCGCAACCGAGACTACGGCGTGGCCAACATCGTCCGGTGCCGCCCGGAAGACAACCGCAGGCCGTCCAGGCACGAGATCGACAACTGCCTACTCTGGCTGTCGGCTTTCCTGCTCAGGACCCGCCCCAAGGTTCTGTTGCTGGTCGGCGCTACTGCGACAGAAGTGTTTCTCGGCCCTGGGCCGCTGTACTGGCACATCGAGCGATCCAGGAAGTCCACTGTGCTGCTTGCCAAGGATGCGCACCCGACCCTGCGACACGCGATCCGATTGCTGCATGGCATGCTGGACGGCGTCTTCGCCGTTCCCATGCCGCACACTTCCGGCATAGCGTGGAACAGGAAATGTCCTGGCGGGAAAATATGGTCCGAGATCGGCGCGGAACAGGTCGCCCGGGCGGTGGCGTTGCTCCGGAAAGAGAAGCTTGCATGAACGCTAGCTTGAGCAGGCTGAGAAAGCGCGCAATCGGTTCCAGGCATGGCCTGCTGGTGTCTGAAGAAGTCCTGCACCGGGCCTGCGCGCAATGGCTTTCTCTAGCCAAGGCACGCTACCCAACGCTGGCCTGGATGACGCACATCCCAAACGGCGGCAAGCGCCCGAAGGGGGAAGCGGGCAAGCTCAAGGCCATGGGTGTCGTGCCAGGCATGCCGGACTTTATCCTTCCGGTGCGCAGCGGCCCTTGGATCGGGCTGGCGGTCGAGCTGAAATCGGCTACCGGGAAGCTCAGGCCGTCGCAAAGCGCGTGGCTTGAGATGCTGGCTTCCCAAGGATGGAAGACCCACGTCGTGCGAGAGTTCGAAGACTTCGCCGATGTGGTGGTGGATTACTTGAGAGCGATCGATGCGACTTGAATACCGGACGGGAAAGCGAGGCTACACCATATGGCTGGAACGCGACCTGTTCGGGTCCTTCGTGCTGTATCGGCGCTGGTACGGCCTCCACAACCGGCGGGGTGGGATGAAACGCCAGGTGTTCGAGCGCGAACAGGAGGCGCTGAAAGAAATGCGCCGGATCGTGCGCGTACGGGAAAGGCACGGTTATGCGCCGGCGAACAGTGCCGCCTCGCCCTGATCGTCGCAAACGATACCACCTACTTCAGCATATAGACACATGCAGAAATATTTCCGTCTCAGCGTTGATCATTGGCCGCGTCGGCCTGGCGCGCCCATAGGGCGAGCAGAAGCCACCACTTGTTCGCCTTTAGCAGATCCTTTTCGCCTTCGCTCAAACGACGGCTCGGGTCGCCGTAGCACACCTTGATACCCAGGCCATTGCTTGTTAGCCCAGGCACTAGGCGCACGTCCTTGCCATTCTCGAAGCGATCGATCAGGGCAAGGGCTTGTTCAAGGCTGTTGATTTTGGTTTTCATCGGTGCCTCCATCTTGCTGCAATGCCCGACGCAGTAGCGCATGCAAGCGATCATTCTCGCGGCGAAGCTCTTCGATACGCGCCTCATTCTCCCTCGCCTGCTCCTTGAGAGTGATCACATGGGCTTCGGTCTCGACGAGTCGGCGTGCCATGTCGGCAAACGCCTCCTGGTCTTCCTTTGACTTGGCCTGCAATTCATCCAGCGCTGCCAACAGGTCTTCTGCCACCGCCTCCAATTCCTGCCGTTCACGATCCCATTCTTTCTTCGCTTCGGTGTATTCGCTCGTTAGCCTCAACACTTCCGCCTTGGCGATCTCCGTCGCTTTCGCCCACACTTCCTGAGCGAAGCGGCGAACGGTCTCGTCCAGGTCTGGTGGTACTGGGCCGGCTTCCTGCGCCTTGTCCGCCTTCTCCTTTCGTCGCTGATGCCACTCGCGCATGGCTTCGGAGATCGTCGTGAAACTTCCGCTACCAAGCGCTTTACGAACGGCTGCCAGGGTCGGCGCCTTCCCTTCCGCGTCGAGCCGATCGGCGACCGCCCAAATGTCGTCCCTGGTCAGCGCCATGGCGACCACTCCTTATGCTGCCGCGCAAGCACGTTGAGCATCACGAAAGCACCCCATGCGGCCGCCGCCCACTCCCACAGATCGCTGCCAGCGACCAGGATCAGAACGGCGCACACAGGAAGCGACCCCAATAGCAAGGCTGATGCGATGCGATAGTCGATCTTCCGGCCTACCCGCGAGGCCGTCCAAACCACGAACAGCCAGGCGGCCGGAGCGATGAGCATGCCGACGATGCCGTGGCCGCGCGCCAGTTGCTCGCCAGCCACGAATGCGGCTGACAAGGCGGCTGACCACGTGGCAAAGCCCTTCGATTCCGGAAGATCGGACCCTACAGACCGAAACGTCGCGATCTCGAAAGCCCGCACGATGGTCTCGCGCATGAGCAGGAACATTTCCTTCATACAAGAACCTTTGTGTAGTGCTATGATACAATTACAACATACAACATTATGCGGCCTAATGCAAGCCGGTTTCGTCTCCGCGCGTTGCGCAGCACAGACAGTTCGCTAGAAGTGCACTCGCTGATGGTCACTCAGAGAGAATGGTCGCGCGTCGGTTGCTAGCGGTACGCTCGCGGTTTACTGGATGGCTTCGTAGCGGTAACCAGTCGCCGTTTACTACTAACAGTGCACTGGCGGTTTACTGTGCGCCGTGTCGCTGGGACGATGGAGTGGAGTGTAGAGAAGGTGCGGCAGGCTGTGCTTCTGTCGGCACGGATGCGGGATGGCCGGCGCGACTGGCTCTGCCGGGCAAGGAAGGCGCTTGTGGTGTACGAGTAGCGGCCGCGATCGGTGCAGGAACCGGCGAAGCGACTCTGGGGCGGCAGAATGCCGCGCTTGAAGTGGTGGCAGGAATCTCCGGCCATCGAGCCGGAGATGTTGAGCGCTAACTGCTTGATGCCGGGCTGTCCAAGCCAAACTTTTTCAGCATGCTGCGGACGTGAGCAAGGGAAACCTCTTCATGTCGGGTTGCCGCAAAACGTTTCAACAGGATCTCGTCGGCATCGACCAGAGTCTCTCCGTTCGGTCCTTCGTAGCGTTCTAGCGAGCCAAACTGTAAAAACGCATCGACCCATGAAACAGGGACATCCATCAGATCGGCCGCTTGCTGTCGAGTCAGTAGTCCCATCTCTTTTCTCGCTGTCAAGAAAGTTCGCAACCACGCGCACGATTAACTTCACCTAGAGCCGTATCGACACGTTTCCGGCAAGCGCAGCTTGTCCGGCAGAGGCTTAAGCCACGAAACTGCTGCTCTCAAAAACGTACGCGAAGGTGCGCACGGTTTTCTTCCTGCCCCGAGCCGTCTCGATGACCGTGCTCGTCTCTGACTGTAATACGAGAGTTGGCTCCAGCCATCTGCCGCTGCCACTATAACAGCAAACCCAGACGCAAGCAATTGTTATCTTTAGGGTTTTATTGTCCATATCTTGGGAGGACCGATTTACACGCAAAAAATCGCATTCATGATAATAGCAGTTATCATGAATCACGGCACCTTCGCTCTGCACGCAGAGCGATCGATATCTAGGCATACCAACTTAAGCCTACGCAAATGCAGGCTTGGGACACTCTGCTGACACGGTTATCCGCAGAGTCTGTGGAAAGACTTGCCCAAAATAAAAAAGCCCCAGTTCCTCTTGTGAGGACTGGGGCTTCAGCGATGATTAGAAGAGCACAAGCTGACCTTCTTCGACACTCGAAGGCGCAGTTTGAAACTCTTCTTCTGGCGGCGACAGAACAATCCTGCCGTCGATGGATAGCTCGCGAATTTCTCCGCTTGCCCTCCATATCAGCACGGCATGATTTGTGCCGAGCGTAGCGTGATCCCGGTACACGGCCACGGGGTGACCGCGTAGCGAGAACCACTCCGGCTCTTTGCCCGCAAACCACAACGCTCGCCAACCAGACCTACGGTGGCGTGCATCGTAGTCCTTCGCTTCGGCAAGCGGTAGCGGGCGCGTGCCAGGCAGATCCAAGACGAAACGGACCACCTGCGCGCATACCATCGTCTTGCCATTTACCGCCACGATCAATCCCGTCTTGTCGCCACGTTTGCGGCGACCGGATTGGATCGCCTTCTCGTCATGGTACACCAGAGTCGTTTCCCCGGCGTACAGCGACGGCGGAACGAGCCTGTACGCTTCGACATGCGGTGGCACGGCACCTCCGTACGGTCCCGTAATGGTTGCAAAGACCGTGTAAAGGAATCCGCCGTATTCGGCCACCCGGACAGGAACTGGTTTGTTTCCCTTGTGTCCGATCGCAAGATGGCAGGAGTTGGCAGCGGCCAACGCCTCCCAGCGCTCAGCTTGAACCCTGATGCCGTCCATCATTGCCCCCTTTCAGAGCCCACCGTCGCCTTGTCAACAGCCCTTTGTGCTTTATCCAAGGCGGCTCTGATTGCGCCGTCCTCGTCGTCGAAGAGCGGCTGCATTTGAGCGATTTGCTCAATGCAGTCTTGTAACGCCTCGAGCAGATCCGGCGCCGCGGCGATGAGACGCGCATTGGCCTCACCCATCGGGGACGGGCTGCACACGACATACCCGTCTTCGTCGATGATGGCACGGTAGCCTAAGTTTGCACCCGGAACGTTGTCATCGATGAACCATACCGAATTTACGTTCCGCGCCTCAGGTTGATGATCCCACCGACAGGCATTGTAAGCAGCAACGATGCGCCGCTTGATTTCTTCCTGCTCGGAAGGACTTCCCGGCCACATCATCTCACAGACCTTTCTTCCTTCTTGGTCCGTGATAAAACGGCCACTGGGGACAAGTTTGATGCGATCACTCATTGCCCACCTCCCCCTCTTTCGAGGCATTGGTGCCGGCCTTGAGGATCTTGTCCGCCGCAGAGAACACCCTGGCCGCGCTCTTCTTGGCGAACTCTTCGGCTTTTGCCGACGAGCCCAGCCATGCCTGGACGTAGCCTCGGGCTTCTTCGAGACCGGGCAATCCCAGGGTTGCGCAGCAGAGGAAAGCCACGGACTCCGCCTCCGCTTCCTCAATGGTGATGTCGACGACGCCATCGTCGATGAAAGCAGACTCTGCCTGCTTGCTGTGCAGCAAGCAGTGCGCCAGTTCGTGGAAGGTGGTCTTCCACGGCAGCGCCGCCAGCGGGTTGATGGCAATCTCGCCTTTGTTTGGCCGAGCAAAACCTTGGCAATTGCCGTCGACATGGTCGAACGGCACTTCGGTGATTCCAAGGTTTTCCAGGGCCATCCTCCGATCCCACTCCGGGGTTTCCGGAGTAGACACGGTGCCGGGGTTTTCCGGATCGGTCGGCTCGGTCTGTGCAAGGGCGAACCAGTTGTTCTTCATGACAAAGAACAGCTTGGTTGCTTCTTCTTCTGTGCCATCATCCTTTCGGATGAGCTCTTTTTTTACAATCGGCATCCAAAGGGCGATGGCTTTTTCGCCCTTCTTCACCCGCCGCCCAAGACGCTTCCATCCGTTGAAACTTGATATCGGGCCAATCGGGATGCCCCGGTCAACCATCTGACTCACCGCCAATGCCTGGTTACCCAGACTGTATCGGTGGAAAAATTTGTAATGTTCGCCGAGTCTCCCCGGTTCAGAGAGAAGTTCGGTGAACATTTTTGCCCAATCCGGGCGAGTTTTTATGCTTTTGCTTTGCACGGCACTCTCCTTGAAAACAAAAGGCGGAGACACCATGCCCCTAGGGGGACAGAGGGTGTCCCCGCCAGGGGTTTGAAAAACAACCGTGCTATACTGGCCGCATGAACGAGTCACGCAAACCACCCTTCACGGTCATCAATGGCGGCAAGGAAGAACTGGAGCGCAAAAAATATCTCCTGTTCAACCAGCCGTGGGTTTTCGATCACGACGAGTTCGATCAACTCTGTGAGTCTTTCCAACTGCCGCGAGCGGAAGCCTTTGACCTTGCGTTGACGAGAGTCGAACACAAGGCCAAGACGAACTACGAGGCCGCCGCCGTACTTGCCGTCTTCAGTGGAAGCGGTAATGCTTCCGATATCCTGGCAAGAGGACGACGCAAAAACTTCAGACTCGAAACTTCCGAGCCACAAGTTCCTCTTCGATCATCCGCGCCAGGCGACGCAGATCCCTCCTGAGATCCTCGTCACTGATGCGGCTTTTAACGCTCTCCTTTCGGCGATGCCTGGGCACTTGTCCCCTGCCGGGAACTGTGCCCCGGCGGGGTTTCTGAATGGCGCTCGGTTGTCCGAACGCCGCCTCGATGCTGCTTGTTTTGGGCGGCCAGCTACCGCCAATCCCGCATCCGTTACGGAATGCAGAGGATTTTCGAAGGAACGCCTCGCGTTCCTTTGAAAATCCCCCACGCCTTGCGGCGCAGGGGTAACGCGGATCACCCGCACGAGCCGGTGTAACCGCAGTTCTTGCACTTGTCGCAGCCGTTGTACTTGATCACGGCCTTGACGCCGCACTCAGGACACTCGCGGCCGACCACCCGATGCGTCGTGGTTTCGTCGGCGAAGGCCTCCGGCTCCTCGCTGCCGCTCACCCGGCCCTCCTCGTCGAGGATGCCGAGTTGCGCATACCGATGCAGCAGCAGTCGCGCGATGTACGCGACCGTGGACGAGAAGTTTTGCTGCTTCTCGCTGCCCGGAACCTTGGCGAGAAAATCACCTTGTGGTTCCTTGTAGGTCAGCAGTTTCCGCAGCTTCATCCCGATCCACGCCGGATCGACGATACGCATGTCGATGGACAGCAGCTTGCATAGCCCGTCGAAGGTCTTGGGATATTCTCCGGCAAGCCAGACCGAGTACGGTCGGCGGGTGCCATCAGGCATCTCCAGTTCCTTGACGAACAGCACAAAGTCATCCCCCATTGCCGGGTTCCTGACATCCACCGTCCAGGACAACGTGCCGCCCGTGCCCGTCTTGGGTTCCTTGCGGAACATCATGGCCGACGTGAGGGTGTTGTCACCCTCTTTGTCGAACCATCCAATCTTGGCGCAATGATAGGCAACCAGCCACGTCAGCGCGGCAACCGCGCCTGGCATGGTTTTGGTTTTTCCGTCCGGGGGCATGGGCATTTCGAATGGCTCGCCCCTGCATTTCTGCAAGGCTTCGAGCTTGAGCTTCAGCCAGCCGCGATCATAAGACCGCATGTCAGCCGAAAGCGTCTTCGCGATGGCCCCAAGCCCGCGCGGGCATTCGGAACCATTGACCCATACCTCGAACGGGTGCACGTCGCCATTGACGAAGTGTCCGATCTGCACGGCGAAATCGCCTTCCGGCGACTCCACCATGTAGGTGTGGGACGGGTTGCCGTCCACCATGTGCGGGCGATCCAACCAGCGCATGCTCTTGAGCACCGTTTCCGGCACTACTGCGAGCTTGAGACGCCGATCAGGATCAGACTCGTCCAGGTCTTCCGTCTGTTTCCTGGCATCCGACGACGAAATCAGCACGGCGCCGATCTCATCGTTCGGCCGATAGGTGGTCAGACCCTTCAGACCGGATTCCCACGCCCGTCGATAGAGGTCCTTGAAATCCTCGAATGGGTAGTCAACGGGCACGTTGACCGTCTTCGAGATCGCCGCATCGACATACGGCGCCAGGACCTCCAGCATCCTGATATGGTCATCCGCTTTCAGGGTCGCCACCGACTCGAAGTATTCCGGCAGGTTGCCGGTGTCCCCGCCCATCTCGCGATAGACGAGGTGGGCATAGTCCACCAGCTCCACTTCCTGCCACGATCCGTCTGCTTGACGGATGCGGCGTTTTTGTACGAAGTCGAAGACCGGCTCGCAACCGCTTGAGCAGTTGTTGCCGAAGGTCAGCGACCCCGTGCCGGTTGGAGCCAAGCTCAGAAGGTGGCTGTTGCGGATGCCGTGCTTCCATATCTCCTGCATGATGTCCGCAGGCAGGCGGCTCGCAAACGTGCCCTCCTCCAGGTACTTCTCGGCGTCGAACAGGGAGAATGCCCCGCGTTCTTTCGCCAGCTCCACCGACGCCAGGTAAGCCACGTCGCGTATCCGCTCCATGACTTGCCTCGCGAACTCACGCCCCTCCGCCGAGCTGTATTTCAGGCCCAGCATGATGAGCGCGTCACCGAGACCGGTGATGCCGATACCGATGCGGCGCTTGGCTTGCGCCTCGCGCTTCTGCTCCGGCAGCGGCCAAGGCGTGAGATCGAGCACGTTGTCCAGCATGCGGACAAGTACCGGAACCACTTCTTCGAGCTTGTCGAAATCGAACCAGGCCTTCGGCGTGAAAGGCTCACGCACGAGCTTGGTCAGATTCACGTGCCCCAGATCGCAGCAACCATAGGGAGGCAGAGGCTGCTCCCCACCATTCTGTTACTTTCGGCCTTCGCCTACCGACCAGCCGTCGGGCTGGCGGGAAACCGCTTCAGGTTTCCTCTCCCGCTTCTCCTGTCGCGTCATACGGGAGTTCAGACTGTTGCACCGTCCAAGGTGGACGCCCGCTCGCTCAGTCGTTCGGGCTGCACGGCATTCGCCTGCTTGCCCCTCGTCGCCCACGCCTGGGCTTCCGAGTCGATCAGAGCGGGTTTTTCCATGCCGGATTCCGCCGGCAGGCCGCATGCATACGGATTGGTCGCCGCAATGGTCTCGATATACCGGAGGTTGTTGTCCCGGTTGATCCGATCCAGGAACACCACCCCAGGCTCCGCGCGCTCGTAGGTCGCGCGGATGATCTTGTCGTACAGGTCGCGGGCGCGCACCTTGCGGTACACCCACTTCCCGTCCTCGCGCCGGTAAGCCCCTCGCGCCTTGATGTCGGGTCCTGGCTCGGCCACATGGACCAGCTCGAACTCGCCATCGGCTTCGACAGCTTTCATCAGCGCATCCGTGACCCCGACCGACAGGTTGAAGTTCCTGAACGGGCGGCGATCCCACGGCATGTTCGGATCATCGACGCGCTTGCACACGATGAAGTCCTCGATGTCCGGGTGATCGCAGCGCAGGATGCCCATCTGAGCGCCGCGCCGGCTGCCTGCGGAGATCACCGTCGAGCACATGGAGTTGAAAATCTCCATGTACGAGATCGGCCCGGACGCAAGGGACTTGGTTTTTTTGATCCATGCCCCTTTCGGCCGGATGGGGCTGAAGTCGTATCCGACCCCACCACCCAGTCGCATCGTCTGCGCCGCTTGGCGCGCCGCCTCCATGATGCCCGGCACACCATCCACCGGATCGAAGACGGAATCAGCGATGGGTTGCACGAAGCAGTTCACCATCGTCGTGTTCACGCCTTCAACCCCGGCGGTCGCGTTGATTCGACCGCCCAGGATGACATACTCCAGCGCATTCCGGAAGATGACGCCCCACTTCTCCTGGTCCGATTCGTTGCAGGCAAGCCCGCGCGCCACGCGATCCAGGATTTCTTCTGGCGAGCGTTCGCCTCGACCGTATTTGGTCATAAGCGTCTCGTAAGAGACGCTTTGCAGCGCCGGTTGGGCGCCAAGTCTCAGATTTTTCATCTTCATTGCTTTCTCCTTCGTGCTGGTTGACAGTTACCCCTGACAGGGCCTGCCGTAACGCCCGCGACCAGGCGCTATGGAAGGCCCTGTCGAGGGGCGTTGAACAAACACCCAGCGCAAAGGAGAGCCCCGACCGGGGCATCTCCCCGGCTGGGGTTGATTGTTTCAAAATCCTCCTGTATAGTATCAATGTGATACTACTCTAGGAGATCGTTATGAACCTCATCGTCCGATTTAGCAATACCGTCTCACGCTTCGAGACCACGCATCAGCGCCTCAAGGACATCGCCGAATTTCTCGGGGTGTCCCAGAACAAAGCGGCTGCCTACGCGATCAACCAGGCCTGGGAGCGTCTCGCCGCAGACGAAGAGATGCTCGAAGCGCTTGAGTTCAAGCGCAACGGCGTCAAGGTCGGAGGAATTACATACCTCCATACCGACCCTGCTTTTCTCGACCGGGTGCGGGAGCGGGTCTCAAATAGGGTGCCTCTCCCGCACGATGACGACGACAGCCTCGAAAACGACCTGCTGTTTCGCTTCCTCAGCAAAGAACAGCAGGCCGCGATTCGGGCCGCATCCGATCCGGACGAGAAACGCCGCCTCAAGGCGCGGTTCCTCAAGGAAACCTCGCCCGAGGCTGCCGCCGACAACTTCCTCGACTAGTCATCGAGAATCCCGGCGGCTTTCGCGGCTTCGTAGCACTCCCGCAGCCGCCTCTTGGGGAGGCTGCGGATATTCCCGACCTGCCTCTTGACCTCGCAGATGGGGATTTTGTCCCTCTTGGCGAAGTCAATCCTGCTGGTCTTTTTTAGTCCGACCAGTTTTGCTTCGTCCTCCCCGATGACGACCTCGGTGGCGAAGGCCTTCGCCACCTTTTGGCTCGAAATGAACGCTATTTCGAGCCATACAGCAGCCACTTTAAGAACAAGACATGGCCGCAGCTTTCTTTCCTCCGTTTCGGAAAAACGAAACGGGGCCAAAATAATATCGCCTTCTTTCACGATCGTCTCCAAACCGGAAGCCGTCCGGCGTCGGTCGCGGAGACGCCCCTCACGGGAAAGGGCTCCCCGCGAGGGTTGTGATTTACGGCATGATTGTATTGCTACCGCCATGCCACGCTCGCCGGGTAGCAGGACGGCATTACTGCCGCCCCGCCCCCTAAGAACCGTACGTGCGAGTTTCCCCGCATACGGCTCAAGCCTCTGCAAAGCTCCTTTTGACAGGAGCCGGCAGTTCACTTACCACCTTGAACGGTCGGTTCTGTCAAGGCGCACCTAAGCCTTGGGTTTGGATGCCCATACGGGCATCTTCGTCCCGTGTGGGCTCTAAGTGTGATTATCCCTTGCAGAACAATCACTTACGCGACATCACGTCGCACAGTGCTGTTTGTTTCAGGTCCCCAGCTAGGACCATCCACCCATCGGAATATTCCGACAGGAAGAAACCCGGCTTTTCGCAGCGTACCGTTCGATGCGCTCCGAAAAGCCCCGCCTTACGGCGGGGTCCTGCTGTTGTTGCTACCAGATCGATTCCGCGATTCGCCTTGCCTCTTCGGCAAAACGTCCGCAAAACACGACCTGTTCCTCCCTGACGAGCATCCTTCCTACGACTGCCACATGCTGGCGGACACCGGGATCCAGCTTCCAACGTTCCCGTATGTATTCGCGATAGTCGCCATCGAAGCCCAAAGGCGGCGCGAACGCCGAGGCTGCCCCTGGTTCGGTGTCGATCCGGCTGAAGTGGACAATCCCATACATGGCATCATCCCCTCAAGCAATGCGGCGCATCAGATGCGCATCGATGGATTGGACGGCAGGGAAGCCGTCACGTCCGTCTCGGTTGAGGATATCAAGCCAGTCCAGAGACTTATGGCCTGGCGGAATCTCCCCTGCCGGGACGATGGCGCTTGCCTTGACCCCAGCCTTCCATAGGCGTTGGACCAGTCGCTTCGCAGCTTCCTGTCCATGTCCTTTTGGGTGCTGTTCTGTCGGTCGATCCTTGTCGGCGAAGACTATAACCCGGTTCACTCCGGCTGGGGGAACGAAGTTCTCCAGCAGGAGTGCGTTGACCGCACTCCACACCGGAAGTCCCGTTCCTTCCATGACCGCGAGGGCCGTTTCCAGCCCTTCGGCGATTGCGAGTACCGGACCCGGATCGACCAGCCGAATCGCTCCACCGATGATCTTTCGATCCTTCGGATAGCTCATCAGCTTTTTGGGCGAATCGACAGGCGCCTTCTTGCCATCCTGCGTCAGGTACGTCCGGTGAATCGTTACCGGATTGCCTTGAGCTCCAGACACCATGGCGATGATGGCTGGATATTCCCCGATCTTCTTGTCGCCGTCGTAGTACGCCAGCGACGGATGAAACCGGAGAGATTCGGGCGGTAGGATCGATATTCCGCGCCGGGCCAGATAGAGCCTGGCCGGCTCGGCGTCGCGATCCGAGATCGAGATCGACTCCCTCCATACCCGATTAAGCGAGAAACGCAACTTCTCGTCGTCCTTGCGGTCCGCACGCTCCTGTTGCGCAATCCTGGTTACAGGTTTTACACTGCCCGCATGCAGGTACTCGGCTACCGCCCTGAGGGCGGTTGAAAAATTCCAACCGTTTGCCCACATGAGCGTGGCAAACCCGTCGGGGAAAACGCCGCAGGTGTTGCAGACGCTCCCGCCGGTTTCCTCGACGTCTTTGAATACACGGTAGCCGTCCCTGCCACCATGCACCGGGCATGGAACATGACGACCTTTGCGTTCCAGCGCTGGTGTCAGATGGGGCGCAAGCGCCCTAATGATTTCTTCCCAACGCCATTGCGCCAAATGTTTTACTTCCTCGGCTTTCATGGTTTCCTCCTTTCTGTCGCGAGACATCCAGGAGTACCCCTGCAAGGCACTCTTGGATGCCCCGCGACGGGGTTGAAAGAAACCAGCACGAGGAGCCCCCCAGCCAGGGAGAAGCTCCCCGGCTGGGGTTGGTCTTGATCAAGGAATGTATGCCCCCGACCCTGAGTTGAACGCCTCGTCCAATGCTCGCTGCAAGCGATCACTGGATGCACGTTCGCGCATCAGTATTTCGCGGGTCTCGCGAAGCCGATCATGGAGGTAGTTCATGCCTTCCTCCATGTCGCCTACGTATTGGCGGATGACATCAGCTTCCTTGGCGGTAGCAAGGCCGATTTCGACCTTGCGAAGCGCCGCCTCGAAATCTGCCGGGCTTGGAGGAAATCCATTGCTCATGGCTTCCCCCCAACCGGGGTGCATTGGTACTCAAGGCACGTGGTCAGCAGACCCTCGAATCTATGCACGAACGGTTCTTC
The DNA here is from genome assembly GCF_001418245.1 of Tepidiphilus thermophilus. NCBI lineage: Bacteria > Pseudomonadati > Pseudomonadota > Hydrogenophilia > Hydrogenophilales > Hydrogenophilaceae > Tepidiphilus > Tepidiphilus thermophilus. The sequence goes on along the minus strand of NZ_LIPU01000018.1, from coordinate 3,595 downwards.
ACCGCACGAGAGCACGGACAACCCGGACTCCATCTGCCAAGCTTTCGCCTTGGCAGCGCCGTCTGGATCGTCATACTCCAGACCAGACCAATCGTTGTTGACCAAGGCCGAGGCCCACGACGCAGGCAGGACAACGGTTACGATTTCCATTGCCCACCTCCATCAGAACGGCCCATCGTCATGCGGCTTGGATTTCCCCTTCTGCGTCTGCTTGGACGCATCCGGATCATCCTTCTTGCCGCCCGGGAGCATCTTCATGCTCTCGGCGACGATTTCCGTGGTGTACCGGGTCTCGCCGTCCTTCTCCCAGGAACGGGTCTGGAGGCGGCCCTCGACATACACCAGGGAGCCTTTCTTCAGGTGTTCGCCGACGATTTCAGCGAGCTTCCCGAAGAACACGACGTTGTGCCACTCCGTCTTTTCGTGCTTCTCGCCGTTCTTCTTCCAGGTTTCGCTGGTGGCGATTCGCACGCGGGTGACGGCTTCTTGTTCCTGGGTATAACGAACCTCTGGGGCCGCGCCCAGAAAACCGATCAGTTGGACTTTATTCAACATGGTGGAACTCCTTTCTGTCATGAGACGGAAAAAGCGGTCGCACCATGCCCCCTGGCGGGAGACATGGCGTTTCCCGCCGGGTTGAGAAGAACCTACGCAGCAGCGCAGACGATACGTCGAACAGTCTTCGGCACCATCACCGTTTCCTCGACAACTTTGCAGTTATCGATGAGGTCGATGAATGCGCTCCGAATCTCGTCGCATGCGCGGTCGAACCGGCATACCAGTTCAACCTTGTCGCGTAGCGCAGACACCGAGAGATCCATCAGGTCGTCGGCATCCAGGTCATCATCGATGCCTCTGCCAGTGGCGCGATGCCATCGGAGCGGACGCGCCAGGTTGACGCGCTCCGTCTTTCTGCAACGACCGCACTGACCAACCTCGCCGCTGACGGCTTGGTAGTTCAGTTGCCCGCAGGCGCGGCACTGGCTCTTGTACCCAGGGTCGTAATACTCACCCCTGTACAGCACCAAGTAACCACCCGAGCGGCCATTGACCCCGATCGTGTAGTTCCCATCCATCTCCGACGTGAAGTCGTCGATGACGAACTGAAGCTCATCCCAGTAGTCGGTATCGAGAATGTCGTAGGCCCGATTAGCCTGCTCGCGTGTCAAGCCAAGGTATGGAATCTTGATCCTGTTCGCGTAGCTGGTCGTCCGGTTCCACGAGTTCATCGTGTAATACCTGTAGTGACCACAAAGGAAATCCACCATCGCTCGCTTGGAGCGCAGGTCAACTTTCTTCTCGAAGAACATCTTCGCCTCCTAGAAATAGCCAGCCGAAGACGCTTCTTCCCTTGCCGGGAACATGCGTCCCCGGCGGGGTTTCTGAATGACAGCCGGTCGCCCGTCTGCCGCCTCAATGCTGCTTTTTTTCGAAGGCCAGCTACCTTCTTTTCTCCTGGCTTACGCCAGAACGAGAAATCTGGTTTTCCGCGGCGCACTCCGAAGAATGCGCTCCGGAAAACCCCGCACCGAAGCGCGGGGGTATTGCTTAGATCAGGCTACCGATGTTGGCCTTGATGCGACGATATTCGCGCATCAGCACCTCCAGATCGGTTCCCTCGAAGTCGGCCTCAAGACGGATGTAAATTTCGTCCAAAGCTTCTTTCGATGGGGCCTTTTCCATAGCCTTGATCGCTGTCGCGAGCTTGGCATTTGGCTCGGCAACGAAGGCCGTGCCCTCGTTCCCTTGACCTGGGGGGCTTTCACGCTGCTCCTTCTCTTCAGGAACTTGATCATCGTCGATTATCACCGGGGTGTAGTTACCCTCGATGACATCGTCCAGATTCAAGTTCTGCGCTTTTCCTTGCTCTGAAGCCGCATCCATCGCCAAAGCCGTTGCCAGCTCCGGGGATTTCGGCAGGAACTTGCACAGCCGCCGGATCACCGTCTTTAGCCCCATTGCCACGAAGTCGGAATCCCAAACGGATTCCTTCTTGTACCGCTTGGCTGCCTGGTAGCCTTTACTGTTGTCACGGATCTTCTCGACTTCCTTGCGGCTCATCGCCACGAAGGTACGGGAGCCATCCTTGAACACAGCAACAGCGTAAAACCCGACAACCTCACCCCGCTCCTCATCGGAAGCAGGGAAGCCGCCGAGCCCAGTGAGCGGCTCGTGCTCCAAACTCCGCTCCATTCCGAGCTTGAGCGTGAACTTGTCGTTCACACGCACCTCGTGGGCGTAGATGTCCTGCACGAGGCCGCTCTGTCTAGCGAGCTTCATCAACCCGGTGTAGCCTGGGATGAGTTGGCACTGATCTCCGAAGGGGACCAGGTACGCCTCACCCATCAGTCCGACCTCCAGGCCTAATTGCGAAGCCTGGATAACCGCTGCGAAGATCGACCGGGGGTCGCATTCGGCCAACTTCGGCGTCATGCGGAATGCCGTCAAGGCGATCCGCGCCATCCGGTCGGGGTTGATATGCTTGGGCAATGCCCGAGCTATTTCCCCCTTGAATTTTTCCAGCATCGCCGGAAAACTTTTGACTTCTACCTGATTGTTACGATTGATATTTTTGAGAGTTTGGAGTGCCATGGTAGATCTCCTTCTTTTAACTAACAAAGAAAAGGCGGTCACACCATGGCCCCCGACGGGAGACATGGCGTTTCCCGCCGGTTGAAAAAATTGACTGCTACTTGCTGCCGTCGCCCCGATCGAAGTTCATCGGGGCGCTACCGTCCCACGCTCACTCGCCGAGATCAAAGTTGGCTGCCCAGCGCGGTAGGTTGATCGTCTCGATCTCCCCGCCAGGCTGGTAGCCAGGCCAACTTTCGTTCTCGCGGCACCACTTCAGAAGCTGAAGAGCTGCGCGATACTTGGCCCGGCCGACCTCGATCATCTCGTCGCTCGCCTTGTAGGCGGCAACCGCAAAAGGCGGTTCCGTTTCTACCGCTATGAAATAGAAGGGGATGCTCCTACCGGTTAGGGCCTTGAGCCCATCCTGGTAAAACGCTGCCTGTACGTCATAGCCGAACGTGGCGATGGCGCGTGAAAACCCGTCAGCACTGGCATCGCGGCACGTCTTGACGTCTACGATTGCCGCGATCCGGCCTGGGTTATCCTCCATTACGGCCAACCAATCAGGACGACACTTGCATTCAATGCCGGTGTCTGGATCAGTCCAGAAACCGGACATCTCCGCCATGCCGTTCGCCAACAGCTTGGCTGCACCCTGATGGGATCGAACACTGACGACCATCTGCTCGATGGCAGTCATTTGGTCATCGACCAAAGTGGTTTTCCCCGCATTTTCCGCTTCCCATGCCTCGGCGGCGGCTTTGCCTTCCTTCGTGCGTCGGTCGAACTTCGGTGCCACAATGAAGTTTTGACCAAACAGCTCGGGTTCGAGCAGTGCCGCATGGAACGCCGAACCGAACTGCATCGCCGGTGTTGGCGATGGCGGGTTGCTCACATACTGCTGGTAATGGGCTGGCGAACGCAGTCGGGTAGCAGGACGGCATTACTGCCGCCCCGCCCCCTAAGAACCGTACGTGCGAGTTTCCCCGCATACGGCTCAAGCCTCTGCAAAGCTCCTTTT
>NZ_LIPU01000017.1:0-24500 GCF_001418245.1 Tepidiphilus thermophilus | reverse complement strand
CCCAGGGCCATCGCACTCGAAAGTCATAACGGATGAATCCCCAGCATTTTCATACGGATATCGTCATCCCAGGCCGCCCGCTTGCGCTTGAGTCGCAGGCTCGTCTTGGCGGTGTCGGTTTTGTCCGCACGAATCAGGTTCATCACGATCTTCTTGAGCAGCGAGAGGTTCTGCGGTGCGTTGTCCTTGCGGATCATGCAGTCGTCCTCGCCGAAGCAGACATCGAGCATCCAGTGAAGCTTGTTCTCGATGGCCCAGTGCGCACGCACGGTATCGGCCAACTCCTCGGCGGTGAGTTTGCGCGAACTGATGTAGTAGCGCTCTTCCAGCTCAGCCACCTTGTCGCCGACCACGCGTTGCGAGACGACACAGCCGACCGTCTTGCAGCCGGGCCAGAGCGCGGAGTCAATCTCCTTGCCACTGGCGGCGACCCAACTAAGCTGCATCACCGTCCTGCCATGGGACTTGTCCACGTGCTTGAAGCCGTCGGTGGCGACCTGCGCATCGCTGATCAGATCACGCACCTGCTGATGCAGCGTGGGCTGGTTGCCCTTGACTGCGAGCAGGTAGTCCGCCCCTTTCTCGGTGATCTTGGCGGCAATCTCACGCTGGCAGCCCATGGCATCGATGCTCACGAGCAAACCCTTGATGTGCAAGGCTTCAAGCAACTCAGGGATGGCGGTGATCTCGTTGCTCTTGCCCGCCACCTTCTCCTGACCGAGCACCAGACCGAGCTCGGTCGAGAACGCACTGACCATGTGCACCGGCGGCGCATCGCCATCGGCCGAGCGGCGCAGCGTCTTGCCGTCGACGGCCATCACGCCATCGAGTGCGCCAACGATCCCGCCCACCCAACGCCGGAACACCGATTCGAACTGCTTCGGGTCGAGCACCCGGAACACACGCAGAAACGTGTCCTGCGAAGGGATCCCGTTCTTGAGTACCAGAAAACGCCGCAGCCAGTCGGCCTTGAGCCGACCCCACAGCGCGATGTCCTCGAAACTATCGGCGTCCGAGAGCATGGCGCACACAGCGATCACCAGGATCTCCCGGAAGTCGTGGCGGGTGCCGTTACTCGGCTGGCGAGGATCTTCAAGCTCACTGAGTTTCTCCATCAGACTGACTCCCGCTCCGCGCATTTCCATCGCCCAAAAGACGAGAGTAGACGCGTTTTCGAGAGGGTTCACAAGATGGCTGCATAACCTATTGAACGTGAACGACTTTTCTGAAAATTTTCAGGAAATGCATGTCATTCGAGTGCGATGGCCCTGGGCTCACTCCCAGCTCGCGCGCAAGCTGCGCGTAGGCCTCGACCGCCGGTTGGACATTGGGCTTGGCGTAGCGCTGTCCGAAGTTGGCAAAGCGCGTCAGGCGCCCCTCGGCCTGAGGATCGGCAAGGTATTTGCCGCTCAAGAGGCCAAAGGCGAGCGGCGAATAGGCGAGCAGTCCCACCCGTTCGCGGAAGCAGACTTCCTCCAGACCATACTCGAAGGTGCGGTTCATCAGATGATAGGCGTTCTGGATCGAGACGATGCGCGGCAAGCCATGCTCTTCGGCCAGGCGCACGAACTGCATCACACCCCAGGAATGTTCGTTCGAGACGCCGACATAGCGGATCTTCCCCTCCTCGACCAGCTTGGCGAGCGCTTCGAGCTGGGCGAGGATCGGCACCGTCGGCCGCTCCTTGTCCGGATCGAACCGCCAGTCCCCGAACATCGGCTGGTTGCGGTCCGGCCAGTGCAGCTGATAGAGATCGACGTAATCGGTCTGCAAGCGCCGCAGGCTGCCTTCGATCGCCTCGCGCAGATTGCGCTCGTCGAACCCGCTGGGACCGCCGCGAATCCAATTCAAACTGCGTGCCGGGCCAGCAGCCTTGGTGGCCAGGATCACCCGATCGCGCGGCTTGCGCTTGAGCCAGGTGCCGAGAATGCGCTCCGTCGCACCGTAGGTTTCGGCGCGCGCCGGCACGGGATACATCTCCGCCGTGTCGTAGAAATTGACCCCGGCCTCCCAGGCGCGATCGAGCAGCGCGTGCGCCTGCGCCTCGTCGTTCTGCTCCCCGAAAGTCATCGTCCCCATGCAGATCGCCGACACCTGCAAGGCGTCATCCCCCAGCGTGCGATACTCCATTGCCGTTCTCCCCTTCGTCGAAAAGCGCGCCGCCGCCGGCGCACCGCGGTATCATTGCCGTTTCATCCGTAGTGTAGGCCATGAACTCCCCGCCGCAAGGGCTGATCGCCCTCACCCGCCCAGGTTTCGAGCCCGAAGTCGCCGTCGAGCTGAGCCGCTGGGCCCAGACCCACGGCATTCCCGCTGCAGTCACCATGCAGGTGCGCAGCGGCTACGTGCTGCTGGATGCCCACGCCCCGTTGCCGGACGACCTTCCCCTGCCCTCCTGGCGCGAGCTCGTGTTCGCCCGCGAGTGCATGCCCTGGTTCGACCGGCTGGCGCTGCCCGAACGAGATCGCGTGCGCCCCCTGGTCGAGAACATCGAGCACCACCACCCCCGCACGCGTTTCTCTGCCCTGCGTCTTGCCTTTCCCGACAGCGACGAGGGCCGCCCCCTCTCCGGTTTCTCCCGCCGACTGCGGCCGCACCTTGAGGCGGCGCTCGCCGATGCCGGCAAATTCGCCGAGCGCGCCCGCGAAACCCTCGTCATTTTCTTTCCCTCCTCGCGCGAAGCCTTTTTGGGTAATGCTCCCGCCGCACTCCTCTCTGCCTGGGAAAACGGCATTCCTCGGCTGCGCCTGCCAGCGGCAGCGCCCAGCCGCTCCGCGCTCAAACTCGCCGAAGCGCTTCTCGTCCTGATCGACGAAGACGAGCGCACCCGCTGGCTGCGCCCCGGCATGAAGGCGGTGGACCTGGGCGCCGCTCCCGGTGGCTGGACTTGGCAAATGGTGCAGCGAGGTCTGCGGGTGAGCGCGATCGACAACGGCCGGCTGGATGCGCGGCTCCTCGCCTCGGAGCTCGTCGACTGGCAGCGCGCGGACGGCTTTACCTGGCGCCCGCGCGGTCGCGTCGATTGGCTGCTGTGCGACATGGTGGAGCAGCCCAGTCGCATCGCCGAACTCGTCGGCCGCTGGTTCGCCCAGCGCCTGTGCCGTTACGCCCTCTTCAACCTGAAACTCCCGATGAAAAAACGCCTCGAAGCCTTGGAAGACGCCCGCAAACGGCTGCAGCGGCTCACGCGCGAGGCCGGTGGCATCGAACTGCGCTGCAAGCAGCTCTACCACGACCGTGAGGAAGTCACCCTCTTCGCCAGGGCGATCTCCTGAACGCGCTGCTGCCGATCATCCGATGCCGGCGTATAATTTCTTGCTTTCACCATTTTCTTCCGTTTCTGGAGCGCACGACCTCCGATGACCTTCTCCGAGCTGGGGCTTCTACCCGAACTGCTTGCCGCCGTTTCCGACCTCGGTTACACCGAACCCACGCCAATCCAGGCCCAAGCCATCCCGCGCATCCTCGCCGGCAAGGACCTCCTCGGCGCCGCCCAGACCGGCACCGGCAAGACCGCCGGATTCACCCTGCCGCTACTGCAGCGCCTCGCGCCCCACGCCAACCCCTCGGCGAGCCCCGCCCGCCACCCCGTGCGCGCGCTCGTGCTCGCCCCCACGCGCGAGCTCGTGCTGCAGGTCTATGAATCCGTGCGTCAATACGGCAAGCACCTGCCGCTGCGCGCCGCGGCAATCTACGGCGGCGTCGACATCAAGCCCCAGATCGAGGAACTGCGCCGCGGCGTGGAGATCGTCGTGGCCACGCCGGGGCGGCTGCTCGATCACCTCGAGCAGAAAACCATCCAACTCAATCAGGTCGAATTCCTCGTCTTCGACGAGGCCGACCGGATGCTGGACATGGGCTTCATGCCCGACATCCGCCGCATCATGGAGCGCTTGCCGCGAGAGCGCCAAACCGTGCTCTTCTCGGCCACCTTCTCGCCCGAGATCAAGAAACTCGCCCAACAGCTGCTGCACGAGCCAGAAACGATCGAAGTGGCGCGGCGCAACACGGTGAGCGAGACCATCACGCACCGCGTCGTGCGCTGCGAGGCCGCACACAAGCGCGACGCACTCGTCGAGCTGCTGCAGCGCCATCCTGGTCAGGCGCTCGTCTTCGTCGACACCAAAATCGCCTGCGGACGGCTCGCCTCGCTCCTGCAGCGGCGCGGCATCCAGGCCGAGGCGATCCACGGCGACAAATCCCAGCAACAGCGCTTCGAGGTGCTCGACGCCTTCAAAAATGGCACGCTGCGCGTGCTCGTGGCCACCGACGTCGCCGCCCGGGGGCTGGACATCGAAGAACTGCCCTTCGTCATCAACTACGCCCTGCCCCCCAACCCCGAAGACTACGTGCACCGCGTCGGACGCACCGGCCGCGCCGGACACGAAGGCTTGGCGATCTCGCTCGTCGATGCGAGCGAAGAAGAGCGGCTGCAGGCGATCGAGAAGCTACTCGGGCGCCCCATCCCCGCCGAAACCCTGGAACCCCCCGCGCGCGAACGGCGCGCCCAACCCGAGCGCCGCCGCAACGCACAACGCAGCGAACGCGCCCACGACGGTTTCGACTTCTCCCGCCCCTACGAACCCAAAGCCGGCAGCGCCTCCGCCGCGGCGAGCGAGCCGGCCCCGCGCCCCGTAGGGAGCAAAAAAGCGCTGGCGGTGCTACTGGGAGGCAGCGGACGCGCGCAGTAAAACCTCGCCGCTCGAGCTACCCGTTCTGAGCCTCGCGCTGAAAATCCCCCTCGACCGTCCCCGCCCAACGCTCATATCCCGGATAATGCTCGGCCCAAGCTGCGAGCATCTGCTCGCGCGGCAGATCGGCGAACACACCGCGGTCGCGCACGTACTCCATGTGCCGGCGGCCGGCCACTCCAGATGCACGAACCCCGGCTCGTAGGACTTGTGAAGGGCTTGTGCCCGGGTTTTTCGGCCTTGGGCTGCATTGCCTTGAGCGAGCCGAGTCCGTGGCGGCGCAGACAACGGTCCAGCCCCGAGCGCGACACGTTCGGCGTGATGAACTCACGAACCACTGCCAGCAGGTCGTCCAGAGGCAGCATCAAGGTCTTGCGCAGCTCCACCACGACCGCCTCCTGAAACGGGGTCAGGTTCGTCTGCAGGCGGTGCGCCGTGTGCGGACGATCTTCGACGTCGGTGCGTTTCTTCCAGCGTCGGATGGTGTCCTCCGACACCCCGAGTTCCCGGGCAAGACGCCTCACCGGCAGGTTCGAGCTTTGGATATAACGCCGAGTCGCAGGGGTCGTGGTGGCGTTCTTGTGCAGTCGGACCATCATGACTGTTGCCTCCGTAGTTCCTCGATCAGCTCACGCATCGTCTCGCGACCCATGAATAATGCACGACGTCGCGGATCAATGCAATCGTCCGGGACCTGACAACTAGACAAGGCTAAATCACTCCCACTCACTTATCAACGACAATCCCAACATATTGATTTCTGGTTTCTTTTACCGGTCGATTTTGCCAGATACCAGCAAAAATACCATTGCGAATCATCCCCTTGCTGATGCCTGTTGCTGCCGTATGTTGCCAGACGCACCCGCCAACCTTCTTGCGCGAGGAGCAGCGCGCCCATCTGGTTCATCCTACAGCACGGCTTCGAGCCCCTTGCGTTCGATCAGGTTGAGAAGTTTCAAGGACGGACCACTGGGCTTCTTGTCGCCCACCTCCCACTTCTGCACCGTTGACAGGCTGGTGTTCAGCACGGCGGCGAGCACGGCTTGGCTGATTCGCGCCCGCTCACGCAGGGACTTGATCTTTTGCGGGGGCATCTCGTGGACATCAAGATGGCACAGCGCATCGAACTCGCCCATACGACGCTTGCTGATCAGTCCTGCGCTGTGCAGCCCACGAGCGGTCTCATGCATTTCATCCAGAATTCGACTCTTACGCTTCGTCGTTGCCATGACACACCTCCACGATCTCACCCGCCATCAGAGCGGTCGCCAGTTGTCGGTCATCGAAAGCCAACAGTTCCTTTGCCATCTCCCGTAACACCTTCAATTCGTCCTGGTCGATGTTGGCACGCTCGTTCTTGCCAAACCCGTATAGAAAAAACCACCGCTCAGCCAGCTTGGTCGCCACGATGGTCCTCGCTCCGCCCCGCTTGCCCTGGCCAGGCAGCGCAACCCGCTTCTTGACCACATGGCCGCCCAAGTCCGCGTCGACGAGCCCCTGGCCCATCTCGGCGACGGCTTTACACAAGGCTTCGTCGGTCAAACCGGCCTTAGCCATCCAGCGGGTGAAGGTGCGGGTTCGGAATACCCTTCTCATCAAAAAATCATACCACTTAGTGCAATAGATTGCCAGTCAAGTTCCCGGCATGCGCTTGTTGGGGGAAGCGATCGGATAGGGCGATGATCGTCCCGCCCTTGAGGGCGAAGGTGCCATCATCAGCGCAGATCAGCGGCGCTACGCGGGTAAGCAGCCGTTGCGGTATCGAGATAGATGCGGTTCACGGCTTGAGCACCAGCATGCCGTCATCGAGACGGCAGACCCACGGGCTGCGGCTGCCGGTCGGCAGCTCGGCGGGGTTGAGCTTCACCGCCCACGGCAAGGACAATTCCCGCCCCAAGGTCAGGCACAGCCGCACCGTCTTGACGTACTCCGATCTCGCTCAAGAGCTCCAGCAGGGCGCGCTCGGGAACGGAGACGAGTGGCCCGTCACTACGGCCTTCAAAGGGCACGACGTGCAACAAAACTTACGGCCTCTCGTCGAACAGGCGCTTGCGACGATGGCACTCGGCAGGAAATGCGTTCAGGAACCATTCCGGCAGGCTGCTATCCAGCCGTAGAGATGCAAGTTGCGACTACGGCTGTCGCATCAACTCAAAAGTGCGCAGGAACGTCGTTCCCGTCTTCCTTTGTAGAAGAATCAATAACTGTACTCCTCGGCCACGCCACCCGAGCCCAGCGCTTTCCCTACCTTCTCCAGGTCCATTCCTTCGGTCGGCGGGCTACCATCCCGGCACAGGTTCAGCTCATAGTTGACAGCGAACTCGGCCAGCTTCCCGTCTTTCGTGGGCACGTTCGCCTGCGTCAATCGCACATTGAGCCGTTTGCACCCCTCCTGCTTGAAGCTCTTGATGGTGGTCACCTCTGCCATGACCGGCGCGCTCGATTTGGTCGTCTCCCGGAATTTGTCCGCAATGGTGCCGACGATCTCGCCTTGAGCGCGTCCATCCGGAGCGTCGATGGCTTGCAGGAGCAGCGCTTTGGCGCTGGTGTATTCGGCGGCGTGGGTGATGGGTATCAATACCATCGCAACCACCGTGACAATACCTTGGTGCAGTCTCATGGCATCCGCTTATTGCGAGTTTGTCGTTGTGCCGGCGTCAGTCTGTTGGGATCTACCGCCGAACTCACCCAACATAGCTCCCAAAGCCGCCTCGATGAGCGGCAAGGGCATGAGCTTTCTATCTTTCGCGCCCGCCGTGACCAACACAGTACCAATGTGCGCCCCTTCGCGGCTGCGCATCTCCAGACTGATCGTGGCTTCTTGTCTGTACTCGCACCCCTTGAAACAAAAGCCGTCCGGGTCGCCTGCGACGAGGTTGTTGAACCAGCCTTTGAATCCGGTCGTTTCCCCAACGAAGTTCAGGAAATTCGACACCACCATCGACTCGCCGGCGCTCAAAACAGGGCCTCCGTGGGACAACACGATGTCCAACGACTCCTTTGTCTCGACATGGCCGGCCTTCTCGAACACTTCGCCCACATCGGCGCGTGCCTGACGGTTCCCGAATTCTCGGGCCGCCATAAAAATCCCCTCACCCTCCAGTACCACATCTGCCCCTTCTGCCGACTGGACCACCTGGCCGCCCAGGCGCGCCACGCAATCCGCCAGCACCTCTGTCATCTTGCCGCTGTTCTTGAAAGCCACGAACGCCTTCTTCCCGTGCAATTGTTCAAGCGGCAGACTGCTATTCCTCGTGATGGAGATGGACTGCTGGCTCGGCTTATCGTCGCGTTGGCCGCCAGCCTGCTCCTGATCCTGTGCGCGCAATGGCAACGCCAGGCAGGCGATGACAGCCAGGACCGCTGTTTGTTTCGCGACCTTCTTCACTGACTTCCTCGCTGATAGTAGTTTTGCACTTTCTGCTGCACAACTCCCTGCATGTTTTGTTGAATCCCAGAAAGGTCAGGCATCTTAATATTTCTCATGATCTCGTCCATAAACTCGGAAAGATCGATTCTGGAGAAATCGATCCTCGCGAATTCTTCCTGAGTAAAACCGGAGCAGTTTGGGCTTTTTGCACTTCCCCATCCCTTTCCGATTTGGGCTCTGCCCTGCTCGTTGATTATCTTGGCAAGGCGGCTGTTGAAGCAGCAATAGGATTTCGTTCTCTCGATGCACGTTTTAACGACGGGAAGTTTCTTCGAGCAATACGATCCCACCTCATGGCAGAGATTCTGCCCGCGGCGCAGGGCGAGGATTTGTTCCTTCTGCTCACAGGAAAGCATCTCTTGCACGATCATCATTCCAACTTGTAACGCAAATGAATATGGATCGAATCCTACGAATTCCAGTCCGGCAGCCGGTGAGAAAGAAAACTTGAGGCCATAGAAACTGGTAAGGGTAGTCGATGACCAAGCGTTCGAACTCCATGCATCTATGGCCCTGTTGACGAGCCACGGCACATCCGAACTATACAAAGCGTCATATACGTATGGCGAACCAAAAAATCTGGCAGCCTCAGCTCCTCCTGCTAGTAGTGCCATGTTCTTATTACTCATTCCAGCGCCGCCACCGCTCTTCTGGCAGCAGTTGGCGAGGCCGAATAGCTTGATCTTGCATCGTGAGTCGAAGCCCTTGAATATCTCCATCGTGTTCGGGTCCAAGTAGGTACCTGCTTCTCTGGCCGCTTCCATGAGCGCCATCGCACGGGCGAAATCGGGATCGTTTTCATATCCCTTGTCGAAGCATTTCCCGTCCTGACAGAAAAATTGACCGGAGCAGTCCGTGACCGTGCTAGTCTTCGGCGGTTGCGACATGCACCGATAGGTCCGCTCCGTGTAGGCACACGTGCCGTTGATCATATCGTCCGGATCGCAGGACGACGTCGATTGGAGCGTACAGTTAGGATTGCTCGCGTAGCCATCGCACTCCGATGTATACGATCTGCCAGTGAAACAAGCGTATGTTTCCTGTTTTTTGTAACACCCATCTGGGGCTACTTGAGAAGAACTAATACCAGGAGGCAGCGGATTGTCCGGCGTCGTCTGGACGCACCGGCTTTCCGCGATCTGACAGTTGGTGTTTCCGCTCAGGCTACTGCAAGGCGACGCGTCGTAGTTGCTGGAAATCAGGGTGTACGTATCGTTGAGCCTGATCGTGTTCGTCGGGGTCGGTTTCGATGGATCGTTGCAGCGCCAGGTCTGAGTGTATTTCATGCAGCCGCTATTGAGAATGGAATCCCATTGCGAGCATTGCGAACTGGTTTGCCAGCACGCAGGCTGCGCATCGACGAACGGCTGACAGTAGTTGACTGCATTCGGCTTGATGCAGGTATAGGTGTCCTCGTACTCCCAGCACGACAACCCGAACTGGGACAGACATACCTGTTGCCCCGAAATGGTCTTGCAGGGTGTCGAATCGACACACACCGACCCCGTCTTCTTGCAGTCTCCAGCAAACGCTACGCCGCAAAAAAACAGAGCAGAGATTACGGCGGCAACACGGTACATCATCTTGCCCTCTCTTCGAGCGCGGCGCAGTCATTCCTCGTCGAGACGCTGCAAGTTACAGGGCAATACGCCAAAGTTCTTAATTTGAACATGGTCTCGCCATTTTTACCTACAGCAAGCCTTATTTTGATATTGTTGTTCCCATTATATAGATAAGGTTGCAAATTGATACTGATCGGTGAATACTTGTTTCCTCCTCCTTCCCAATAATTCCTACTACAACCATGTACGCCGTCATCAACTCCGTGCAAACCAAATTCAAGGGTACATTTATCTAGTTTATAACCCCCTGTCGTACTATAGACCAAATTCCCGTTTATCCACAATGCAACGTGATCATCATACTCTACATAAAACAACTTCATTTCGGCGATACTGTTCTTATCAACGACAGTGAAGTTAATGTTGCTTTCATAGATTTCATACTTGTTGCCTTTAAAATAATTTTCAATGCGATCTCCGCTAGACGTGATTGTCCCAAAAGTCAAATCCCAATACCCACCACCTGCTGGGATCATAACTGCTGTGCCAAATCCCGAAACCGATACACTATCCATCTTAATGCCGGAAGGGGCACATCCTGTGCCTCCCCCAGTACAGGTCACGTTCGTTCCACGTCGACACTTCAGCGTCTCATACGCATTTATCGTCTGATCGCACTGGAAGTTGGAATCGGTGTCGATGTTGACGAGACGGCCCATTGTGCATTGCTGCTCATTGACTTCCTTGAAGGACGAACACGTTTCAGTGGAGTACTGCGCGGGAGTCGTCTCCACCCGCGTCGTGCATTGTGAACCGGATCCGGTTCCGCCATTGATTCCGAGCGACTTGAAGAATTCTTCTGCATTGTCCCTCGCGTGTTTTGCCGCAAGGATCATCGGGTCGTTCTTGGTGATGTTGAATTGCGGCCTTATTTGCGGATTGCGCGCCATGAAGTTCACCGCTTCGCACTCCTGGCGCTTGATGGGATCGGAGTCTGGCGCCGCTGTCGCACAGTTCTGGATCTTGGCAACGCCCGGTCCCGATAAATTTCCCCGTCCGCCTTGAAAGAATTGCGTCTCGGGCGGATTCGTACCGTAGGCAGGGATCTTGTCTGCTGCAGAACCGTTCTTGATCCCGGAAAAAGCGCTCGGGTTGACCGAACCGCCAAGGCTTTTGCCTTCCTGAAAGGCTCCGTTCTGGTCGGCAAGGACGACACCTGTCAAGGACAGCGTTACAAGCGCAAGCGCAAGCGCCCATCTCCTGTGCCCGGAGCTTCCGGCTTTCGTCGAGGGAAGGTTGACTGGCGGCTTCTCGGCGGCCTTTTCGACGATCCGATGTATTTCCGGCATTAGCTCGGAGAAGTTTCCCGGAGGGATTCCGATCTTGCGCGCAATTTCTTCGGTATCCCACGCCGGCGGCAAACGTCCGTCGACGGCGTACCCAAGGACGATGGCCGCAAGCCGGGGTGAAAGCGCCGGAAAGCGATCCCGGATTGCCTCGACACAGGCTTTCCAGTGCGTGTGCAAAACCCGTTCGCGTATCGTCGGTTTCAATCCATATGACATTCTTCGAAGCCTCTTTGCGGATCGCGATGGGTCGGCATCAGTCGATCCCTCGGACGATCTTGCTGCGGTAGTACCTTGCCAATGGCGCCCAGGCAGGGCTCTTGCGCTCGATGTAGTCGAGCGCGTAATCGAGCGAAACGTCCCCCGAGACCTTCACGAAGGTATCGGGCTGCGAGCAACCGTTCTCGAGAACGGCACCGGCCCGAGGGCGCGCGATGACGACCGCGGGGACGCGCGTCACACTGAACTGCTGGAATGCCGGCGGATGAATGGCTACGGAGACGTTTCGCCCACCAAGGATCTTCTGCACCTCCTCGCCCATCTTGGTCATCGAATCGCCTTTGAGTCCCCGGAAGACGAGCGTTGCTCCGGCTCGCTCCGCTTGCGCTACGAGGCGATCAAACGCCTCCTTTGGCATCGAGAGAGACACCAGCACGAGCAGATCTGGCTGAGCGTTCTGGTCGATGGCCGCTTGCCCGAGCTGCTCGTATTTTTCGGCGATCCGTGCAATGTCGGGAGCGGGTGCAGCCGGCTTCGGCACGGATTCGACCTTTGGCATGCCAGCCACCCCATATTGCTGCTCGATGCCGTCTACACTCGGTAGGCGATTCATCGCTTCGCGCGCCCTCGCCTGTGCCTTCGAGATTTCTTCGTCGGTCGGCAGTCTCACCGCGCCCTGCTGGGGAGAAAAGCGTTCCTGGGCCGACGCAAGGGGAAGCGTCAGCGCCAGGAACAAAAGGGGGAGGAGGAGAGGTATGCGGTACTTCGACATGCTCAATTCCCGATGCTCACGGCGCCTTGGCAACAATTGCGCTTGCGGAATATCTGATAGGCGAAATCCTCGCCCTCGAACGGGAATTCGCGACCAGCGCCCCATAAGATGGTCGACCGCCCCAATGGCTGGCAGCACTTCCCGGCAATCTTCTTGGTCTGCGGGATCGGGTAGAGCATTTGGTACTTATAGCCGGTCTTGTCCATCACGGGCTGCGGGTAGTAGCCGCATAGCCCATCGTCGCCCGACGCGGCCCACATCAACCCTTCGCGGTGCATTTTGGCGATGATCCGGTAGACCTCCAAACTCGATGCTTGCACGCCCCCCACATGGGCTTGTACGTTGCCATTCAGTGGGTACAGGCTGCCTTGGCACCCGGCGCACCAGAAGAAGAGGTTGTTTGGAAAACCCGATGTCGCAGCAACGCAATCCGCAGCGCATGCCGCGCGCGCGGGCATGTTTCCAAATAGATAGACATCCGGATTTAGGATCCGGGTTAGCTCGTCGTCCTTCCATAGCGGGTCGAGCTCGGTGAGGTAGGCTACGTCGAAACCCGTATTCTCCAGGCAACCGTTATCCAGAATGGCCTGCAAGTAGTAGATGACCGGGTCGACATACCAGTGCACCTGGTAGAACGAAGACTGGTCTTGGCCGTCTCGACGGTAACGGGATCCAGATGGCGCGTCGAATCCTGGGTCCATCTTGATGCCGCCAAGACTCACCATGCAGAAGGGGCTGCGTACGACATCGACACGGCGCACGGGCTCCCAGAAGCTCACCTTCATGCCGATCTTTGGCGGATTGCCGCAAAAACAGAGCGGATTTCCTCCGGGATTGGGTGTGTCCTCCTGGTCCAGGGAAGCAAGCGTTATGCCGGCGATGCGCAGCGGGAAGATGCACGACCAGCAGATGTCCGTAATCGGGTTGGCGAACTTGCCTTTGCAGGTCTGGGCCATTGCCGGCATCGTTGAAAAGAGGACGAGCAGGCCGAGAAACACGCTCAGGCTACGGGCGAATTTCATCGACACGGATCCTTTTTCCTTCCTGGGAGACCACGGCGGGGGACTGGGTAATAGAGAATCGCCTGGATAGCGCTCCTCCCTGGTCATAGAACACCTCCCTCTTCCACTCGCGCATGAGCTTGAGCGGTTCTCCGGCGACCAGGATCGGCTTCACTGGCAGCGCCGATTCGGCCATGAACCGCTTTGCGAATTCCACTTGCTTCTCGTCCCGCCCGTCGAAGAAGAGCAAGACCTTGCTCATGCGGTCGTAGTCGAAAGGATTGATCTTCGTGCCGGCCGGATAGAGGATCCTGCCGTGCTCATCCTGAACGTTGCGATCGAGAGTGAACGTGGGATCGATGTAATACGTTCGGGCCGTTTCCGTGGGGCGTATACCGGGAACGGGTTTGGGGCGCTCGATGCCGTCGAGGACCTTGCGCTTGTAATCCTCCTGCATACGGTCGAGCTCGCCGGTTCTCTCCAGGTGACGTAGTTTTTCCTGAATGACCGCGATGAGATCGCGCTCGGCGATCTCGTACGTCGGACCGATCGCACCCAGGTCTTCGGCTTTAGCGGAGGACCATGGGACGAGCAGAATCAGCGAAACGGTTGCAAGCGTTCTCGATGTCATGGGAGATATGCTTACACACGTGGTCCTTCGAATCTAGGGCAAAAAAAGCTCATTTCGTTTTCTTTTGAACTACCGCCCTTGTGGATTCGGTTCGCACCCGCCGAGCACGGCCAGCACGCCGCGCCGGGCAATGACCAGGCTGGCGTTGTGGTCTGCGTGATCGGCATGCCCGCAGCTTCAACGCCTAAACCGGACGGTCAAACCATCCACCGATAGCCTATCTGGGTTTTTACTCGCCAACTCCATCAGACGTCTATGCGTGATCCGCAACCCGCGTCTTTTGCACGCCGCGAGTACGTCCTGCTTGCCGATGAGGAGGTATCCGTCGGGCTGTACGGTTGCGGGCAGTTCTTCGATCGCCGCTATCACGTCGTCCACGGAGGGCAATCCGGGAGATTGCGACGCGCTTCCCGCGTCCCGATCTCCGTCCGTTCCTTCAGCGTCGAGGGCGGGCGGCTTGCCCGGCTGCTCCTGCGTTTTGACATCGGTTTTGGCTTCGCCGTAACCCGCTTCGCCCGCGTTCTCGCCAAGGCTTACCGCCTCGAGCTTTGGCTTGCTGTCCTGCTTCGCGGGTTTCGCGCGCACCTGCGAGCGCTCCGGTTCGGCTGATTTTTCCTTATCCTCCTGGCTCGGCGAATTTTTGACTTCGGACTCGATGCGTCCGCCATCCATGGCTGCGCCGGCCTCACGGATCAACGTCTGGCTGATTTCCGGCGTCAGGCGGATGGCTTTCGCAATGCCGTCCCTGAACTGTGCTTCCACGACCTTTTTCAAGGGAGCCATCTGGTCGATCCACAACCACTCTCGGCTACCCAGCTCATCGAGGATCCTCTTGGCGGTCAGCCCATATCCGCTGAACGCATCTGGCCACCGAAGCAGAACATTCCGGTCGGCGTCGGCGAGGGCATCAATTCCCCACTGCTTGTCGCCGGACTTGAGGTCTTGCGCGAGCGCCTTGAGGGTTTCCCCTACGGGTCCGTCGAGCCGGATCTCGTTCTTGGCTTTTTGGTCTCCGGCGTCTGGCTTGGGTGATGCGAGCATCGGCTTCGAAACAGACCGGGCCGCCGCAGGTCCGGCCGAACGCGGTCCGTCCGCAGCCTCGATCTTGGCATTGCGCAGTATCTCCGGTTGCTCCCGATGTGCCACATCGCTCGACTCGGCGGTGGAATGCTCCGCCGCTTCCGCTGGTGCCGATGTCTCGTTACCTGCGTGCGCTGCGGCGCCATCCTCATCTTCCTCGACGAGTCTCCCCTCTACTGGCGGGATGGGGCTGGACGACACAATGGCGTCGTCGCGCAACCTGATCGCCGAAAGCTTGATGCCGGGGATTTTCTCCGCCAGACAGGCAGGAGCAATCTTCCAGAGCCGATCGCCCGGTGCGGCACCATCGCGCACGAATGCGATCTGTCGTTCCACCAGCATATCCAGGATGCCGTCAGGCGTCCTGGGAATTCCCGGTATGCCGTCCTCGCGCACTTGTCTGGCAATCTCCTCTCCGGCGGCCGGCCAAATCAGGTAGATGTTTCCGCCTATGTTCCACAGCCGCGCACCGGGTTCGTTGATGAGCCACACCCCTTCCTTGATGAGGCGGCGCATGATGTCCGTCAGATGACGCTCGACGGGCACGCCAAGGTCGTATCCCGCCATTGCGACGCCGAGCGTCTTTAGATCGCGCTCGACGCTGGTTTGATCGGCCTTGACGACCAGATCGTAGATGAGGTTCGTCGGGCTTGGATTACAGGTGAGAGACTCCATCAGCCAGACGATGAGCTCGGTTCCCCCTTCTTCGATCCATTCGAGCGCTTCCGCTCCGATGATTCGATCCGCGATCAGATTCGACAGCGCGGTATGTTGCCGCGCCCTGCCCTCACGCCAATCGAGAAAATACGCCTCGATGCCGTTCTTTCTGGCCCAGTCGTAAAGGTCTTCCTTGATAGGCTTCCAGAGCGTTGTCCGATCCATGTTCGTCACGACGAGATCGGTCACAGGTTTGCCCGCGTCGTGACACAGCGCCGCGAGAAACACGGCGAGTTGCCAGCGAGGCTCCATCTCGCGCCGTTGATACGGTGTCTTCGCGGCATCCAGCAACACCTTGTCGGCAGACTGTAGCGCCCAAAGGGCGACCTCGATGGAATGCCGAAGGAGGCCGCCGGCGCCCCTGTGATGATGGGACTGCGAGGCTGGCAGAAGATGGGCGAATCGCGCAAAGCGCTCGATTGCAGGCAGGTAGTAGCGCTCGAACTGCGTGGGCGGGGCGATCGCCGTATCAGCGATGCGTTCGATCAGCGCGGATTGCGTCTCCACCAGCTTTTCTGGCGGCACGACCGGCAGACCTTTCATGAATGGCGGATAGCGCGGAATCTCGTCGCTCGACCAGTGGTAGATCGGCTCGATGTTCTTCGCACGTGGATCCCGCTGGCCCGGTTTCCTCTTCAGCCAAGAAAACATCGTTGCTCAAAAGACCCGAAATGCCCGGCCGACGATCCGATCGTCGCCGATCCAACCCACCAAGGCGTACCGCGAATCGAGGCTGTCGGGATTGGGCGCGGCCATGTAGTAATGCCCAGGCGGGATCTTGCCTACCGGCCCCGGCTCGAGTGGGACGCCCTCCCTCGATGTCGGCTTGGCGCGCCCCACGAACAGACCGTCGACGTAGTAGTCCCAGTACCCCTCCCCCACGTCCACGCGCTCCACTACCGAGCCTGGGGTGCCCACCATGCGCTTGAGAAACAGGCTTCCCCGTTCGTAAGGTCCCCCGCCGCCGTACCGAAACGCGGCCAGATCGCCTTTGTCCGGTCTCGCGCCTTTCTGGACGAGAAAGACCGTACCCGGCAACGAGTCGGAGACGTTTATGGAAACGGTGAAATAGCGCCCAAAAGCTGCGATGGCCACCAGCAGCCAGAGATAGATCGGCGCCCTTCGGCCGATGTGATGGAAGATGCAATCGAGCATGCCGGGGATGTTACTTCCCGGATCGCTCGATTTGCGTTCGAAAAGGGTCGCTCGATGACCCATTTCGGTATGTCGGATACCGCGCCGAATCAAAACGGAAAATCTGGCGGAAACCACGGACCGACGTCGGGATCTTCCTCGGTATTCGGATCGACGATCCAGCAGCCGTCGGCGTCGACCTCAGCGCACCACCCCCGAGCCTGCGGCGGCAGAGTGCCGCGTTCGATGAGCCGCTCGACGAGCGCCTCGCGCTCCTGAGGCGACAAGAGTTCCCCCAGCGGGCCGATCAGCTCCGCGACGGCATCCCACGGCACAAGCAGCGCCGCCTGCCGCCGGGTGCATCCGGCACGAATGTATCTAATTACTAGAGGTGTAGACTGGTCCATTGTCATCAGTTTGCGCGGGAAACCCCGGCCTTCAGGCCGGGGAGGGAGAGCGCGGCGTGCAGGGCACGCCCCTTTTCCCGCTTCCTCCTTTCGTCAAGTCGCTCTCTTGATCCACGAATATCCCTACTTGTTTACGTTCGTCCCTTACGGGACCAGTGACGGGTCCATCAGGACCGCTCCCCTCGACCGTGTGCGATGGCAGCTTCGGCGGTTTCCCGCCGGGAGAGGGACCGTTTCGTGGCGCTCCCTTGCCGTGTCTGCATCCCTCTCTTCCAGAGCTGCGGACTGAGGAAGCATCTGCGGGTGGGTCTTCGCACTTCCATCACACGTCGCGCGATTGCTCGCGCATGGTCTGGTCAACCGAGCTTGGGGCACAAGCTTCGCCCTTTAGGGCGGGGAGGATTGACAAATCCTCAAACGACCTTTGTGTCACAAAACGGACATCGCTCTGTATGTCTGCTGCCGGCGTCATAGATGAACGCCGCGCTGCATACAGTACATCTGGCCAGTACCACGATCCGCGCTCTGATGTCTCTGATGGCAAAGTACGCTGCATTGATGTCGACTGGCGCACACAGCCTCTGGAACTCACGCCATGTCGTCAGCAAGCATTCTGGCGTCAGCTTCGATCCGTGCAGTCTTTTATGCAGCGCGGCGAAGGCGGAAAGTTTCGCCGCCGAATCCTTGTCCTTTATGAAGGACAGGACGGACTCAGGCAACTTTCCGTTTGACGGTTTGACGCCGTGGACGTCCCACCACCATTGCCGCAGAGTGCGCGTTCCTATGCCGGTCATCCCGCGGACGATGGATAACCGCAGCCCGGCCTGAATGAGGTCGTAGGCCAACCGCAAATGTTCGAGTTCGGCTATCTCGACCATGGCGCTCAGCGACTACCTGAAGCGACAACGGCGAGCGAATAGGCCGCTCTCTGTCCATCTTGAAGCGATGCCAGTCGAGCCAACTCGGCCTCGTTGAGCCTTATCGTTATGAGACTGATTCCGATTCGTTCCGCTATCGCCTCGATCTGGTCGAGGCTGAGGTTGGCCAGCCGTTCCAGAACGGGTCGAGGCAAGCCGGTTACGATCTCGCCGGACTCGGACTTGGAGTTTGCGAGCTGCCTTGCCATAATCAGAAACTGTCGATTTATCGAAACGATGTCGTTCATGGCGCGTTTCCAACATTTCGTACGATTCCATTATAGACCGTATACGGTATCCGTCAAGGAAAAAGATCACTAAAAGGGGTTGTTTTGGCTTCGACGATCGCAGACCGTCTTAGGATGTGGAGAATGCATCTGGGGCTAACCCAGAAGGAGTTCTCCAGCCTGACAGGGTTGCACATTGGGGTTGTTCGCAAGTACGAAAACGGGGTCAACGTGCCAGGCGGGGAAGCCCTCGTCGCCATCGCCAAAACAGGCGTAAACCTAAACTGGCTTCTCTTGGGGCAAGGAGACATGTGCGCGGAAACCTCATCGGAGAGTCCCGCCCCCCGCGACACCTATCTTCGAAAAATCGACGCCGTGAAGGGGTTGCTCGACGGACTGGACGAGGATAGGCGCAACGCCGTGCTCGAGGAAATTTTTTCTCGCGTTCAGGAAGCGAAACGAGTAGCCGACCTGGAAGAGCTGGTCAGAGAGATGGCGAGAAAACTCGGCTGAGAACCTGTCTGAATGTTAGGTACCGGACGATTGCATCGATCCGCGACGTCGTGCATTATTCATAGGTCGCGAGACGATGCGTGAGCTGATCGAGGAGCTACGGAGGCAAAAGTCATGATGGTCCGTCTGCACAAGAACGCCACCACGACCCCTGCGACCCGGCGCAGCACCTGAACGCGAGTATGACGGTTGCGAAGCGCTGGATGCGACGATTCAGCGCTATGTCTGGCACTTAGCGCACGCGCAGATGGATGCAGTAGTTATGCAGGATGTTGCTGATCCAGTCGCAGCCCATGCCGAAAGGCTTCAGGCCCACATCGTCCTGGAGCCAAAATGTCGTACCGGCGTACTCGAAGCGGCCATCGATGCCACACAATCGGAACACCAAGTCCCAAGCGATGGGATACTGCGCCCGCTCGAATTTCACGTTCTTTGTGACGATGGTCAACACCCGACCGGGCCCCATCAAATCGGCGCAACAGTTATAGATGCCGGCCAGATCGTCGATGAACTGACGGTAGTCCTTGATGTTGCCCAAGTCGGCATCGCTCTCCGAGTAGGTGGTACGCAAGCCCTTGGCCAGCCGTGCCTTCTGCCCCTCGTTCGATACGTGCATGCCGGGGTTGTGCAGGATGCGCCAATAGGGCGGACTTGTGACGGTGTAGGCCACCGGCCGGAATTTGGCAGGGATCAGCTGCGTTGCATCGCGGGCGTCGCCGTGCAACACCTCCCATCGCTCCGTCGTCATGCCGCCAACCTTGGCTACGCGGGACCGGGCGATGTCCGCCCATGCTTCGACCAGCTCGACGATGACCGCCTTGCGTCCGGCATCGAGCGCGGCCACGGCGGTCGAGCCTGTGCCGCCCATGGGATCGAACACCACGGCGTCGGTCGGCGTAAGCTCGGACACGAAAATCCGTACCAGTTCTTCAGGAAACTTGGCCGGGTGCAGGATTTCCTTCTTGCTGCGTGGCTTGGGCTTCGGCTTGACCCATTGCGTACGAATCGCCGGCACACCGATGCGCAGGGCGGGCAAGTCGGCATGCACCGGGCCGGTTTCCTTGGCCGCTTGTAGCACGTTGACGTAGGTCGGCGCAGCGTCGTCGGCATCCGGCAGACCGATACGCTCGTCGCGCAGGCGGAAACTCCGACGGGCCAAGCTGGACAGTACCCACGGCAGCGGATAGCGTCCGGCATCCGTCGTCACTTCCTGCGATAGCAGCACGCAAAAGCCCCCTTCCTTGAGCGCCGCACGGCAGTTTGCCAGGAATTGCCGCACGCTGTCGGCGTGTTCGGCTACCAGCTCGACCAGCGCCGCGCCACTATGGCGCATGTCCACCACGATAAAATCGAACGGCGTGAAGTCGGTTTCGTCGTATCGCCATTGACCGATGTCGGTCGGTGCCACGGTTTCGCGGAATAGCACGCGGCCGTGCGCACCGAAAGCCGGGCGCTCATCCGACACGGTAATCGCCATGACGCGGGCCAAACGGCCTTCCTGCGTGTACTGCTTGGTAAAGAACTGGATCAAACCGCCGTAGAGCGATTCGTCGTCGGTCAGATGAAAGAAGCTCTTTTGAAAAAGCAGCCAGTCTTTCCAAGTCAGGTCGTTGATGCGGTTTTCTAGCGTGCGTTTCGGCTTCGCGGGGGGCGATGGAAGTGCATGTTGTGCAGTCGGCATGATTACGCCTCCGCCAGTGTGGCAATGGGGTTGAGGACGCCGGGCAGCACATACCGATTGGCGGTCTTGGTGCCCGGCGCATGGTTGTCTTGAGCATCCCGCCGTGGCGGGTAGAAGTAGCAGGGCGCACCGTCCGGCAAGGGCTGGGCGATGCGCTCGAAGTCCTGCCGATCAATCCAGCCGATCAGGTACAGGGCAAAGTCCTGGCGCGGGAATACTTCGTGGAAACGGCGTGCATCGTACAGGCTGGTCACGGCCGGCTTGTCGCCATCCTGGGCGGTCAAGGTCATGGCTGCCCGCCGCCGCCATAGGTGATCCTTGGCGACGTCGTCCAACTGGATCGCCAGGAATGAGGAGAGGTCGGTGGCGGCGACTTGCGTGGCATAGCCAAGCGGTAAGCGCTTCTGCCTTGCCTGTCCGCCACGCTCGTAGATGGCATTGCCGGCGCCGGGCATGCCAGAAGGCCACGCTACCGTCACGGCGAGGCCATGGCCACTATCTTCGCGTACCTTGATTGCCGCGGCATCCACCATGAAGCGCTCGACCTCACTGTCTGGGAAGGCTGTCCACGGAAAGTCGAGTACCGGCGCGGCCGTCCTCTCCGGCTTGGCCTCCACCGACACGGCGAACACATACACATCTTTGTGCCGCTTGTAGTCCTCCGGAACCAGCATCGGGAAGAAAAGATGCCACTGCGGCATGCTGTGATCGACGCCGGACAGCAGACCAGCGACCGAGAACGGCTCGCGCGGCGCTTCGATGAATTGGGTCAGGACATGGAATGTCTTAACGTCCGCATCTACCCGGCCACGCTTTCCGTCGAAGGTGAAATCGAACGCATCATGCTGCCGGTAGCTCTTGTCCTGCGTCGCCGACCGGATGCCCAACGACTCAGTGAAGCGGCGGATCAGGATTTCATTGACCTTGCCGCGAGCGATACGGGCCACCCGTCGCCAGGCGTCCTTGTCCATGCGGTTGTAGGTGTAGGGCACGCCGCTCTTGATGGCGTAGCTCACCGCCTCGCGGATGTCGTCCGGCAATGGGCGCAAGGTCACGATATCGTTGGCCGTAATGGTCATGACGCCTCGCCGTCCTTTTTGGTGGTACGCACGAACATGTCCGGCTGCTTGCTGCCGCCGAACCTGCCGTTCCTTGACATCCTCCCCGCCCTAAAGGGCGGGGTTTTCCGCGCACCGGGTCAGATTCCAAGGACGCGATAAAGATCTTCTTTTGCCCCCTGCGCCAGCTCGACGGCCTCGATCGTCTCACCCTGTGCATCGCGTACGACCGAAGCGCGGGTCTCTTTGCCATCCTTGGGCTGCCTAGCGATCACGAGCAATACCGACTGGTGGTAGCCGTTCTCCTGCTGCGCCGGGGCCGTGGCACCTGCTGCAGCCAGCATGAAGCGGCCGATCCCGGAGCCGATTGCTCCCAACGCCTTCCTTGCCGGCGGCTCGATGGCCTGTGCCGGGCTCTCCAGAAGATTCCCGACGCTTTTCGTTAGGCCCTCGTGCATTTTCGTCTCAGGGACAACAAATTCTCCCTGTATGAGATAGACCACCTCTGCCTCTTCTCGATCCTGAACGACGACATGGCCCCGCTCCTGGAGTAGCTTGCGCAACGCTTCGGTCTCGTTCGGCGCGCCCTCGAATTCGATCCAGATTTTCTTCCCCAGGTCGGGACTGAAGGCGTCGCTCATCCGGTTCTGCGCCGCATCGGGCGGTGTCGCCTGTGCTTGAGATTGCACGTCGACAGAGGCGACCGCCGTGACTGCTGCTTTGGTCGAAGCACCCGCATCGGGCACGGCAGAACCCGCCCCGCTCGCCTGCGGTGCGGAGGGGATGGAGGTTTCGTTCGCGCTTGCCAAGAGGATCGCGGCATCCTGCGAAGTCTGCTTGACTTTGGCCAGTTCTTCGGCGTTGTCGACGATCGCCTTCGTGCCCGCCTGAGTCAACCCAGTATCCTTGAGCGCATCGGCTTGCGCGAGCACCCCCTGCGCCTTGGCTTGCGGAATACCCGCAGCCACCATTGCGTCTGCCTGCCGAAACGCCGCTTCGTTGTGCATCCGCTGTTCGGCGCGCCAGACCGGGTTGTTTGCCATCAGGTCCGCCTGCGCTACGACCAGGCTCGGACTGCTCATGGCAGCCCGTCCGACGACGCCGGCAATTCCGCCCACCGTCAGCACCCGATCGCGCTCGGCCTTTTGCTGAGCTTCGGCATACTCGACAAACGCCTGCGTCTCCTTGGATGCTTGCCAGGTTTGTTTGAGTTTCAACACGAGCCGCTCACGGTCGATGGGCCGCAGATTCGGCATGGCCTCGATTTCGTCGATTTGCTTTTGCATCTGCTCGGCAAGCTTGCGCTCCTGTTCTTCCTTTTCGCGCGCCTCGGCTTCGGGGTCGCGCATCGAGTCCTTGATGGTATCGACCGCCTTGCTTCCGGCGGCGCGAACGATCTCACTTCCCGCCTGGACGCCGATCGAGACCAGATCGCCGACGCCAAAGGCATGGGCCATCGCTGTCGGGAAAAGCCCTGCAATGGTAATCGCGATGAGTTTTTTGTTCATTTTTTTCCTCCCCACGGCCAGGTTTTTGATTCGCCAAATTTTGCAGATTTTTAACTAGTTCGTGCGTAAATAACCCGCGACTGAAGTCGCAGGCTTTATTGTGAAGCGCAGACATGGTTGCCCATATCCACACTCCCAACATCAGGCGTATTTACGACCGCCCTCGACAGCGGGGCACCGCTGCCGATCCGGGCAAGGTTCCGACTTGCGTTCAAGTCGCTGTGCGCCCGGAGACCACAGTGAGGGCACTCGAAACGATGTTTCGAGCGCTTCCCCAACTCTCCACAACACGAGCAGGTCTGGCTGGTGTAGGCCGGGTTGGCGTACTCGACGGCGATGCCCGCAGCCTTGGCCTTGTATTCGACGAAGGTCTGCAACTGTCGCCATGCCCAGCGGTGCAGGCGGCCACGCATGCGCTTGCCAGCCTTGATCCGCTCCCGGATATGCGTCAAGTCTTCCATCGTGATCTTGGCGATGCCGGCATCAATCGCCGCCTGAACAATGGCCTTGCTCGTTTCGTGGTTAATGTGCTTCACGCGCCGCATCTCCTTGCCGGAGACCTGCCGGAGCTTCTGTTTCGCGCTCTGGCTGCCGTTGGACTGAAGACGGCGGCGCAGGGCAAGGTAACGGTCGCGCTTGTCGCGCAATCGCTCGCCGCCGAAGACCCTGCCCAAGCTGTGGGCGGCGAGGTTGTTTTCTCCGACATCCACGCCCATCACGGGGCCGGAAGCCACAGGTTGCGCGTCGTCAGTCTCGACGACGAGGTTGAAGAACCACTGCCCTTTGCGCAAGACCAGCTCCGCCTCCTTCGGCTGGCCAGATCCGAGAATGCGACGCTGGTGTTCGCCGAGACGCATGGGCACGGTGATGCGCCCATCGAGGGTATAGAGCGAGACCGTCTCTCCCTTGAGGGAATAGGTGCGCTTGTCGAAGTGCACGCTGGCGCGGTCAAAACGGATTTCTGGGATCGGCGCATCCTTCCTGATGCGCCCGAGTTCTTTTTGCGCCTTGTACGCCTTGCAGACCGAGAAGATGGCGTTGCAACACATCTGGCTGCCCAGCGGCGTCGCCTCGCGCAACATCGTATAGCTCCGCTGGTGCAGGCCAACGCGGTTCCACAGACGGTGCTCGCGCACGACGGGAACAAGACGGTTGCAGGCATCCGCGTAGGCCGTTCGCAGCGCAGCAAGCGCTTCGGCCTGCGCCGCGCTCAATTCCAGCAAGATCGACGCCGTGCGCATCATCGCTTATCGTCTCTTGGTGACATGCTCGGAACGCTCGATGTAGCGGCGGATGGTCTCGGCGCTGACGTTGCCCGCTGTGCCAACGTAGTACGACGGCGACCACAGATGGCCGCCCCACAGCCGCTTCTTCAGCGCCGGGAACATCTGGAACAGACGGCGAGCCGTGACACCCTTGAGCACCTTGACGGCATCGGCTACGGCAATGGCAGGCGGGATGCTGACAAACAGGTGGATGTGATCCGGCTGAATCTCCTTGGAGATCACCGGCCAGCCCCGCTCCATGCAAATCGCGTCCAGCATTGCCCCCGTTTCCTCAGCAACCGTTCCGGTCAGCACATCGCGCCGATACTTCGGACACCAGA
>NZ_LIPU01000016.1:0-30229 GCF_001418245.1 Tepidiphilus thermophilus | reverse complement strand
AGGTCAGCTCACCAAGGCGGGTGAGTACCGTCTTGGGTTTGTACCCGTTGGCGTAGTCACGCCGTCGCTCACTACGTTCATAGGGCGCCGCTCCAAGGAACTGGGATCGTTCGATCTTGGCGGCTTCATTGACGAGGATGCGCAGAGCCTCGCCGGCACCCTCCAGTCCGTGTTCGAGCAACACAGCATAAGCCATTTCCAAAGGATTGGTTTCGACACGCATCGCCATGATGGGCATACTCCTTTCTCGAAGTCATGGCGTCAGACCGAGCGCCGCGCACTTCCTGCCAGAGGCGCTAAACGGAATTTACAGAAAGGATGGTACACAACCCCGCACTTCAAACCCAGTTGGAACGACCAGGGTGGTGGCATCCGACTCGATGATGGCCGGCCCGGTGATACGGTTTCCGGGCTTGAGCGCTTCCATCTTCCAGATCGTCGCCTCGGCCCACTTGTGGTGACGATAAAATGGGCGCGTACCGAGTTTCGCTTCCGCCGCCGGATTCGGACCGCCATCGGGGTCTTCGGGAAGCACGGGTTTTTGCGTCGCCACGTAGCCGCGCATGATGGCGCCGGTGACCGAGAAGCCGAGCTCGGGCGAGCGGGCCGAATGGGAATACACCCGCCCGTACGTGTTCTCGAACGCCTCCACCATCTTGTCCCAATCCTGCTCCGTGCGGGCCTGCGCCACGGGAGACTCGATCTCCAGGTCGTTCAACTGCCCCATGTACTGCATGCGGAAGCCAGGGCGCAGCATCACATCCTCGGGCTTGAAGCCGTTGATGACGAATTCCTCGACGACCTTGGCGGCCAGTTCCTGCCAGGCGTCCATCAGCACGGCGCAGGCGGCCACCTTGTCGGTGTCGCTCGCATGCTGGGGCAAGGCCAGATCGACGCTCTTGTCGTAGCGGTATTCGAAGTCGGCGCAGGCGCAGCCGAAGGCGGAAAACCCTGCCGCCCAGGCCGGAATGATGACGTCGCGGAATCCCGCTCCCTGCGTATAGCCATAGGTGTGCACGGGCCCCGCGCCGCCGTAGGAGAAGCAGACGAAGTCGGTGGCGCTGTAGCCCTTGCCGCTGATGGTCGCGCGCAGGTAGTCCCGCAGGTGCAGGTCGAGCAATTCGATGACGCCGGCGGCGGCGTCTTCCACGCTCAGTCCCAAGGGGTCGGCGATCTGCGCCTTGAGATGCTGGCGCGCGCGCTCCACGTCGAGCTTGATCGCCCCGCCGAGGAAGTTGTTGGGGTTGAGATACCCCAGCACGACGTGGCAATCCGACACGGTGACGGTATCGAGCCCGCTCTCCGGCCAGCAGGTCCCCACCCGGTAACCGGCGCTGTCGGGTCCGAGCTTGATGCCGCCGCTATAGGGGTCGATGCGCACGAAGGAACCGGCCCCGGCCCCGACCGAGTCCATCGACACGAGCGGCAGCGAGAGCACGAGCCGCGCCATGTCCGGGTCGGAGGCGATGGCGAAGTTACCCTTGGTGATGAGCGCCATGTCGAAGCTGGTGCCGCCAATATCGCTGCAGGCGATGTTGTCGTAGCCCAGTTTCTCGCCGAGGAGTTTCGAGCCGATCACCCCGC
The DNA here is from genome assembly GCF_001418245.1 of Tepidiphilus thermophilus. Classification (NCBI taxonomy): domain Bacteria; kingdom Pseudomonadati; phylum Pseudomonadota; class Hydrogenophilia; order Hydrogenophilales; family Hydrogenophilaceae; genus Tepidiphilus; species Tepidiphilus thermophilus. The sequence goes on along the minus strand of NZ_LIPU01000016.1, from coordinate 28,645 downwards.
CGATCGGCCCGGAAACGATGGTGCGGGCGAGCTCTTTCGCTTTCCAGCTGATGGTACCGCCGTGGGTAGCCATCACGCGCAGGTCGAACTTGGCGCCGTGTTTCTTGAAGCGGTCGTTGACTTTCTTCAGCGTCTGGCGCGAGGGTTCGGCGGCGTAGGCTTCGAGCACCGTGGTGTTGGTGCGGTGGCTCTCCTTGCGCGAGGGGTAGTAATCGACCGAGGCGAAGACCGGGATCTTTGCTCCAAGCCGATCGAGTTCTTCGAGGCAGATATCGCGCGCACGCCGTTCGTTGGTCGCGTTCTTGTGCGATTGCAGCAGCGAGATGACGATCGCCTTGGAACCGGCGTCGACCAGTTCCCGCACCGCCTGGCGAACCTCGTTCTCACGCAGGGGCACCACGATCTCGCCCTGCACGTCGGTGCGTTCGGTCACGCCCCGGGTGCGCGACAGCGGCACGAGCGGTTCGTCGTAGCGGTGGGTGTTGAGATGGATGCGCTCCTCCAGGGCATAGCCGAGATAAGACTGGATCGCTCGCCCCATCGAATGCACGTGCTCGAAGCCCTTGTTGCAGATGAGCCCCACTTCAAGCCCCTTGCGCTGCACCACGCGGTTGAGCATCGCCGTGCCGGAATACACGCCCGTAACGAGTTCGGGATAGACGTCGTCGACGGTGCGGTTCCAGTGCGCGAGCGCGTCCTGCGACGAGTTATAGATGGCAAGCGACTCGTCTTCGGGATTGCTCTGTGCCTTGCCGACGACGAAGCGGCCATCCTCGCGGACGAAAAAGGTGTCGGTCATCGTGCCGCCGGCGTCGATTCCCATCACCTGGACTTTGGAAGTCTGCCCCCCGGCTCGAGAGGTCTGCTGTCCGGTCTCCATAGGTGTCTCCTCCTTGTTTGACGAACGGCATTCGCGAATGAACGCCTGGTTTCTTATATGCAAGCTCCGTGCCACATTTGAAATGACGCACTGCAACAATGAGTTCAACCAGAATATAGGCTAATTCAACTATTAGTTTCTTGCATCACAGCACAAGGCAACGATTCCTGGTCGTCCGAAAATCGAACGGTTCATCCGTGAATCGAACGACGCCGTTCGAAAGAAGCGTTCGAGATGCCTTATCATCGATAAAAAGGACGGAGTTCCCTCCCATGCCCTTGTCTGATCCTGCCCCCCGTGGTGGCCTGCGCGCGTTGCCTTTGAGCGTGTGGGGCCTGGCGCTGACCTCGCTCTTCATGGACATCTCCTCGGAGATGATCCACAGCCTGTTGCCGCTCTTTCTCTCGGGCGTGCTGGGGGCCTCGATGGCCACGATCGGGCTCATCGAGGGTCTGGCGGAAGCCACGGTGGCCTTCACCAAGGTCTTCTCCGGAGCACTGTCGGACTTTCTGCACCGGCGCAAGGCCATCGTGGTGACCGGCTATGCGCTCTCGGCCTTCACCAAGCCGCTCTTCCCGCTCGCCGCCTCGGTCTCGTGGGTGCTGGCGGCGCGGCTGCTCGACCGTTTCGGCAAAGGGATCCGCGAAGCCCCGCGCGACGCGCTCATCGCCGACGTCACGCCCGACGAGCTGCGCGGCGCGGCCTACGGTTTGCGCCAGGCGCTCGATTCGGTGGGCGCCTTCGTCGGACCGCTCCTTGCCTTCGCCCTCATGGCCTGGTTTGCCGGTGACATTCGGCTGGTGTTCTGGGTGGCGGCACTGCCGGCGATCCTGGCCGTACTCGCGCTCGTGCGGCTCGTGCCCGAACCGCCCCGCGTCACCGCGCCCGCCGTGCGCGAGACCTTCTCCTGGCGGCAGGTCCTCTCCCTGCCGCGCGCCTATTGGGCGATCGTGGGCCTTGGCGTGCTCTTCACGCTGGCGCGCTACAGCGAAGCCTTCCTGCTGCTGCGCGCGCACGACGTGGGGCTGGCCACGGAAGCAGTGCCGCTGGTGATGATCGCCATGAACGTGGCCTACGCCGCGCTCGCCTACCCGGCCGGCGCCGCGGCCGACCGGATCGGTCCACAGCGCCTGCTCCTTGCCGGCATCGCCGCCCTCGTCCTTGCCGATCTGCTGCTGGCGGCAGCAAGCGGCCCGACGGCGGTCTTCCTTGCCGCCGTGCTCTGGGGCTTGCATCTGGCCGCCACGCAAGGCATCTTCGCCAAGATGATCGCGCACGCCGCCCAGGCCGAACTGCGCGGCACGGCCTTCGGCCTGTTCCACCTGCTCAGCGGCCTTGCACTGCTCGCCGCCAGCAGCCTCGCCGGCTGGCTGTGGAGCGTCTGGAGCGCCGAAGCCGCGTTTCTCGCGGCGGCGCTCCTTGCCGCGATCGCCGCAGCGGCTTTGACGAGGTACGAAAAAACACCGTAATCCACTGACCGAAAAAATTTTCCATCGCTTGCGACAAGCTTGTCATTGTCCTTGCCGCCCTATCGATGCGCCATACTGTGCGCATGAACGGACGGCACCTCTTTCTCATCGGTTACGACATCAGCGACCCAGCCCGGCTGGTGAAGGCACTCAAGCTCGTGCGCTGCCACGCGCTTGGCGGGCAAAAGTCCTTCTACGAATGCTGGCTCACCACCCAGGAGTTGCAGCAGACCCGCAACGCCCTGAACCGCCTCATCGACCCTGAAACCGACCGCGTCGTCTTCATCCTGCTCAACGCCGGAACCGAGTCCCTACGCCTGGGAAGCGCCACGCCGATCGACCACGGCGACTACTTCCTCGTCACATGAGCACACCCCCATGACCACCCTCTACCTCGACCGCAGCGGAACCCTCCTCGAAGCCTCGGGCGAAGTCCTCGGTCTGCGCGACGCCGCCGGCCGGCTCGAACGGCGCATTCCCATCAAGTTCCTCGAACGGGTCATCATCCGCGCACGCTGCCACCTCGACAGCAGCACGCTTGCCTGCCTCTCGGCACACGAAGTCCCGGTGCTCATCCTCGACGGCCGTGCCGGACGGCGGCTTTCCCACTGGGTCGGCGCTCCGCACAACGACGCCCGCCGTCGCTGGGGGCAACTCCTCACCCTCGCCACCCCCTCGTCTGCCGCCACGCTCGCACGCGCCTTCGTGCATGCCAAGATCCGCCGCCAGCGCCGCACGCTCATTTCCATCGGCGCTGCCCGGCCCGACCTGCGCAAGCCCCTGTGGGATGCCTGCCAGACGCTGCAGGCCATCGAGCAGCGCCTGCGCAACGACCCCGCCCTGCCCCTCGACACCCTGCGCGGCTGCGAAGGCGCCGGTGCCGCGGCCTATTTCCCCGCATTTTTCCAAGCCTTTCCTCCACGCATCCGGCCTGCGGCACGGAACCGGCGCCCACCGCGCGACCCTGTCAACGCCACCCTCTCGCTCGGTTACACCCTGCTCTACGGCCTGGCCGTGAACGCCTGCTGGAGCGCCGGGCTCGACCCCGCCATCGGCGCCCTGCACGCTCCAGCCCACGGCCGGGCGGCGCTCGCCTGCGACCTCGTCGAACCCCTGCGCGGTCAGGTCGACGAATGGATCTGGCAACTCTTTCGTCGCGAACTCCTGCGCCCAGAGCACTTCGGCCTCGAAGGCAGCGGTGCATGCCTGCTCGGCAAAGCCGGTCGCGCCGTTTTCTGGCGCGAATGGGAATGGCGCAGCAGACGCTGGCAAAAGCTGCTCGATCGTTATCCCCAGCGCCTCGCCCGCGAGTTTTCCCAGCGCAGCCCCACTTTCGATCTCTTCGACGACTGGGAGTCCTCATGAACGACGCTCCCCATCCCACCCCCGATGCGCTCGACGCCTTCGGCCGCCCGCTCCTCATCCTGCCCAACGACGAAGTCACTGTCGCACTCGATGGTACCGAGCGCCTCATCCTGCGCACCCGCGATGGCAACGCCCGCCACGCAACCGGCCGCCGCGGCCGAGGGAGCCACCGCATGAGCACGAGCGTTTTCATCGAGCCGCTGGATGTGCTGTTCCTGCGCGGCAACAAGCTGTTCGGCGACCCGGGCAGTTTCGGCGAAGCGATGATCCCGCCCTGGCCGTCGGTCGCGGCCGGCGCGCTGCGTTCGCGCATGCTGGCCGACGCGGGCATTGATCTCGCCGCCTTCGCGCGCGGCGAGGTGGATCACCCCAGCCTGGGCACGCCGGCCACACCCGGCCCATTCACCGTCACCGGCTTTCATTTGACGCGTCGGCACGCCGATGGGCGCGTGGAATTGCTGATGGCGCCGCCGGCCGATCTGGTGGTGTTCGCGGCGGAGGGCGACCAGCCGTTCCGGGTGCAGCGCATGGCGCCGACCGCGCCCGCCGCCGGGCTCGCCAGCTCGGCCGAGCTGCCGCGGCTGCCGGCGCTGGCGCAGGCGGATCGGCACAAGCCGGCCGGCGGCTATTGGCTGACCGAAGCAGGTTTCGGGAAATATCTAGCTGGACGAGTGCCCGACGATGCCCAGATCGACTGGGTCAAATCGAACGCGCTGTGGCAGTTTGAGCATCGCGTCGGCGTCGGGCTGGACGCCGCGCAACGCCGCGCCAAGGATGGTCAGTTGTTCTCGATGCAGGCGGTGGCGATGCTCAAACGGGGTCACCGCCTGGACAGGCGCGACGAGAAAGAGCAGCCGATGGGGTATGACGTGGGCTTTCTCGCCACCGTCAGCGGCGCCGAGCCGCCGACCTCCGGCCTCGTGCGCCTGGACGGTGACGGCCGCGCCGCGGCGCTGCATCCGGTGAACGACTACCGGCTACCGGCGCCGGACTACGAGGCCATCGTCGCTGCCAGGCGTTGCCGGCTGCTGCTGACCAGCCCCGGCCTGTTCGCGGCCGGCTGGCTGCCCGCTGGCGCGAACCCTGACACCCGCCGCGCCGATGGCGCCATCCGCTTCGACCTGCACGGGGTTTCCGGCTGGCTCGTGTGCGCCGCCGTGCCGCGCGCCGAGGTGGTGTCGGGCTGGGACCTGGCGCGCTGGCTGCCCAAGCCCGCGCTGCGCGCCGCGCCCGCCGGCAGCGTGTATTGGCTCGACGACCTCGACGCCGCGCCCGATGCGCTTCGCAAGCTTGCCGAAACCGGCCTGTGGCGCGAGCCCTGCGACGATGCCGCCCGGCGCGCCGAAGGCTTCAACCGCATCGCCCTTGCCACCTACTGACCACGCCCAGGGAGTTCTTTCAATGTTCCAGCAACACGCAGCCCTGTTTCTGTACGCCGTCAGCCCGGTCCACATGGGCGCCGGGCAGGCCATCGGCGTCATCGACAACCCGATCCAACGCGAGCGTCACACCGGCCACCCCTGCTTTGCCGGCTCCGGCATCAAGGGAGCGCTGCGGCATAACTTTGAAGCCATCGGCGGCGATCCCAAGCTGATCGCCCCCCTGTTCGGTCCGGAATCCAACAGCGGCGAGCTGCACGCTGGCGCTATTAGCTTCGGCGATGCCCAGCTCGTCGCGCTGCCGGTGCGTTCGCTCAAGGGCGGCTATGTCTACGCCACCTGCCCGCAGGCGCTGGCGCGGGCGCAGCGATTACTGACATTGAGCGGCGCCGCGGCGAGCTGGCCGGCGCTCACCGTCGAACCCGGCCACTGCCTGCTCGCCAATCCCACCCTGTTGTCGGGAGACAAGCTGCATCTGGAAGCCTTCGAGTACACAGCCAAGGTGAGCCAGCAATTGCCGGCGCTGTCGGCCGATCTCGCCGCCAGGGCGCTGCCGGCTGATCCCGCCTATGCGTTTTTCGCCGACAAGCTCAAGACCGATCTGGTGGTGCTGTCGGACACCGACTTCGGCTACTTCGCCGAGCACGCCATGCTGGTGGAGCCGCACGTGCGCATCGACGCCGATACCGGCACGGCCGCCGAAGGAGGGTTGTTCTACACCGAGAACCTACCGCCGGAATCGCTGCTGATCGCGCCGCTCATGGCCAGCCAGACGCGCACCAGCAGGAAAAAGGATGAAAAAGAAGGCTGGGAAAACGATGCCAAAGAGGTGCTGATCAAGCTCACCAACCTGATCACTGCCAAACCACTGCTCCAGCTCGGCGGCGATGCCACCACCGGCCGCGGACTGGTGCTGGCCAAAGTGGTGGAGGGCTGAACATGGCGACACTCGAGCAACTGCGCGCACAGGATGCGTGGACGAAGGCGGCTGACGGCATCGCCCGGCACGGCAAGGATTACGTAAACGACGCCAAAGGCCTGCCGGCGCTGATCATGAATTCCGGCCTGATGCAGGTGATGGCCTACCTCGAAGACAAGGGCGGGCGTCATCACACCCTCGCCCAGCACCTGCGACTGTGGCTGCAAGGCCGCTTTCGGCAACAGATCACCAACGCCGACTTCGAGCCGTTCATGCAGGCGCTGATGCATGCCACGCCCGCCGACTACCAGGCCATCACCGCCGAAGCCTTCGCCTGGTTGCGCTGGCTGCGGCAGATGGCGGCGGCGCGCAATGGCAACGAGGATTGACGCCGTGGCGTCTCAGGCCAGACCGAGCAGGCGCTGGTACGCCGCGCAGGTCAGCAATTCGAAGCCGGCCCGGCCGTGGCGGCGCAGCATCTCGCGCACCAGCTCGCTCTTGGTGCGGTGTGCCGCCGCCAGGCGGTTCGGCTCGGCGTCGAAGTCGTCATCGATGCGGATGGTTAGCGTAGTCATGACGCCCACCCGAATGGCACAGTAAACCCCATGTACGACAGACAATGTAGCGTAAAGGTGATTCGATGAGCATTGCTGCGGTTCCAAACTATCTCGGTACCGATTTCAGCGGTGCCTCGCCAGGGATGCGGTTCGGCATGTACTTGCCGATCTGGACGAACAGAGCTGATCAGGAGCAGGAAGTCAAAGATCGGGCTGCCAAAAAGAGCCGGGAGGGACAGGAAATTGCCGCGCTTCTGGAACGCCAGGGCATGGATGCGACCATTGCTCAACTCGCGCGCCAGGAGCGCAATCGCCTGCCAGGGCTATGGGAGAAAAATGACTTTGCCGCCCGCGAAGCTTGGAAGAAAGTCACACAGCTGACGCCCTCCGATCGCGCGGGCATGCACGCCCTGCACGTGCGCCAGCAACACCTGTTCGGCACGGTTCCGCCTGCCGAAGGGCTGTATCTGGACGCCAAGGCCACCGCGCCCTTCACCACGGGTCTTGGTAACGAGCATCCGCTGGAAAACGGCTTTGCCTTCCTGAACCCCTACGGCCTGCCCTATCTGCCCGGCTCTGGCGTCAAGGGTGTGCTGCGCCAGGCGGCGCGGGAGTTGGCCGGCGGCGAGTGGGGCAATACGCACGGCTGGCGGGGTGATGACGAAAAATCGTTTTCCGTCGTAATCCAGAAAAAGACCGTCGCGCTTTCAATGTGCGACGTGCTGTTCGGCCGCGAAACCCGAGATGGAGACGCCGAGCACGTCCGCGGCGTGCTGTCGTTCTGGGACGTGATTCCGCAGATCGAGGGCGACAGCCTGCACGTCGAGATCATGACCCCGCACCAGGGGCACTACTACCAGCAAAATCGCGATCGCAAGACCGGCGACAGCGTCTCGCCCCACGAATCCGGCCAGCCCATCCCGATTCCGTTCCTCACCGTGCCGCCCGGCTCCGGCTTCGCCTTTCACGTGGTCTGCGATCTGCCTCGCCTGCGCCGGCTGGCGCCTGAACTGGCGCAGGACGACCGGTGGAAAACACTGCTCACCGCCGCCTTCGCGCATGCCTTCGACTGGCTCGGTTTCGGCGCCAAAACCGCCGTGGGCTACGGGGCGATGCAGCGGGACACAGCCGCCGAAGCCGAATACCACCAGAAACTGCAGGCCGAGGAAACGAAAGCGCGCAAGCAGGCCGAGCTCGGCGCCATGACGCCCCAGCGCCGTCGCATCCAGGAATTCATCGACTACGCCGAGAAAGAACTGCAGCGTTCCCCTCGGCCCAAGAGCAAAATCGGGCAGAAAGACTACCAGGAAGCCCAGAAGCTCGCCAAAGACGCCCAAGCCCCCGAGTGGAGCCCCGAGGATCGCGCCGCCGCACGCAAGGCGATCGAAGACTATCTGCCGCGCCTTGCCGACATCTCGCTCAGGGATGTGCGCAAAAGACTCGAACTCGACAAGCTGGCCCCACCCCTCCCTTCCTCATGAGCCGGACGCCACTGCTTCGCTTCCGTGTGCCGGTGCGCTTCGCGCAAGCGCCCCAGGGGCGATTCCTCGGCAACGAGCTGCGCAGTGCCTTCGGTTGGGCCCTGCGGCGGCTGTCCTGCCTCACCGCCGCTCCTTCCTGCCAGGGGTGCCCGATTCGTCGCCGCTGCGCCTACGGCGTGGTCTTCGACCCCGAGGCTCCAAGCGCACCGCTGCATCCTTCCCTGCGCGACGGCATTCCTGCCTACGTGGTAGAACCCCCACCGTATGGGCCCAGCGCCACGCCAGATTCCGCCATCTTCGCTCTCACCTTGCTCCCGCCGGCAGTTCCCTACGCCAGCGCCATCGAACGGGCACTGCGCCGGGCCTGGGTCGACAATCCTCGCCTGCTTGGTGGCTGCCGGGCAAATGGGCCACTCGAACGCGAGACGCTCCCGCCGGCTGCGGAATCGGCCGACGAAGACACCGGCGAGCGCCTCGTGCTCGAATTCGACACCCCGCTACGCGTGGAACAGCACGGCACGGTCGTCGCCGACGCCAACCGGTTGCGCCCAGCCGACCTCGCCCGCCTGCTCGTGCGCCGGCTGCAGCAATGGGACCAGCTCAGCGGCGAGCGCCTGTCTCCCCTTGCGACCGACCCGGCCCTGTGGCAGGCGATCACGATCGAGACGCGCGGCCTCTTTCCCATCGACCTGCACCGCTACAGCCGCAGCCAAGGGCGCAGCCATCCCCTGGGAGGTCTCATCGGCCCCCTCGAAGTGCGTGGCCCCCGCGCAAACCTGCGGGCCCTGCTGCCGCTGCTACGACACGCCGAACCCTTGCATCTGGGCAAGCGCACCGCCTTTGGGCTGGGGCGATTTCACCTGCGCTGGGGCTAGCCATCCCTTCTGAACCGCCCCTGGCGGAAGTTGGCTACAATCCCCACCATGCCCCAGCCATCCCCGCCGCGAGACAAGACGACATGGCGTTGAACACCGAGCATCTGCGCACCACTCTGCGCGCCCTGGAAGCCGCCGTCGAGCGATTCCGCCATGCCGAAAGCGTCGGCAACGAGCTCGAGCGGGAAATCCTGCGCATGGCCATCGTCAAGGGGTTCGAACTCTCGCAAGAAGTCTGCTTCAAACTGCTCAAACGTCGGCTCAAGGAATACGGTCACACGGCCCGCCAGATCGAGAGTCTGCTTTTCAAGGACGTCTTGCGTCTGGCGGCCCGGCACGGTCTCTTGACCCTCGAAGAAACCGAGCGCTGGTTCGCCTATCGGGACAACCGCAACGATACCGCCCATGACTACGGCGAAGCGTTCGTCGCGGAGACGCTGGCGCTCATCCCCGATTTTCTGCGCGATGCCAGGGCGCTCGAATCACGCCTTACCACCGAACCGGGCGAGGATCGAACTCCATGACCGATCTTCCTTCCCTCGACCTGCCCGCCCGCTATCTGGACGAGGTCCGCACCCTTTTGCGGCGCCACGTTCCCGGCCATGAGGTCTGGGCTTACGGCAGCCGGGTGAAGGGCGACGCGCACGCGGCAAGCGATCTCGATCTGGTCGTGCGCGACCCGCTCGACCCGCAGCGTCCCTGCCCGGCGCTCCTGACGCTACGCCGCGCCTTGCGCGACAGCGACCTGCCGATCTCGATCGATGTGCAGGACTGGGCGCGCCTGCCCGAAACGTTTCGCCAGGAGATCGAACGGGGCTACGTCGTCATCCAGCAGGGGGAGGTTCCGTCTGGTTCATCCCCCGCCGCGCCAGCAGCTCCCGCGCGTGCTCGCGGGTCGTATCGGTGATTTCCAGCCCGCCCAGCATGCGGGCGATCTCCTCGACGCGGGCGGCCGGTTCGAGCGCTTCGACGCGGGTGTGCATGGCACCACCCTCTTCCTCTTTCCATACGCGCAGCTGCCAGTCGGCCCAGGCGGCCACTTGCGGCAGGTGCGTCACCGCCAGCACCTGGCGGTCGCGGCCGAGCTGCCAGAGCGAGCGGCCGACGATCTCGGCCACCGCGCCGCCGATGCCGACGTCGACTTCGTCGAAGATGAGCGTGGGCGTGTCGCTCGCGCGGCTGGCGATCACCTGGATCGCCAGACCGATGCGCGAGAGTTCCCCGCCCGAGGCCACGCGGGCAAGGGGCGCGAGCGCCTGGCTCGGGTTGGCGGCAACGCGAAATTCCACCCGCTCCAGGCCCGTGGCCGCAGGCTCGCCGGGCACGAGCGCCGCCTCGAAGCGCCCGCCTTTCATCGCCAGCGTCTGCATTGCCGCGCTCACTTCGGCCGAGAGCCATTCGGCCGTCTCGCGCCGGCGCTCGCCGAGCGCGCGGGCGGATTCGAAGTAGGCCGACTCGGCGGCGCGCGCTTCGCGCTCCAGCCGCTCGAGGTCGGCGCTCTCTTCCAAAGCGGCGAGGCGCTCGCGCCAGCGCTCGGCAAGGGCGAAAAGTTCCTCCGGCGGCACGCGGTAACGGCGGGCGAATTCGTCGATGGCGGCAAGACGCCGTTCGAGTTCGGCAAGCCGCGCCGGATCGAGCTCGAAGGCGTCGAGATAGCGCCGAAGGCTGGCGGCGGCTTCCTGCACGCCGATGCGCGCCTCGCTCACCAGCTGCACGGCTTCGGCCAGGCGGGCGTCGTAGTCGAGGCTGCCGGCGAGCGCGCGTTCGGCCTGCCCCAGCAATCCTTGCGCCGAGGGTTCGTCTTCGCTGAGCAATGCCGCCGCCTGCGCCACCTGTTGCAGCAGCTGCGCCGCATGCGCGAGCCGCCGGTGTTCCTGCTGCACTTCTTCCCATTCGCCGGGACGCAGCGCCAGCCGCTCCCACTCCTGCAGCTGCCACAGCAGACGCTCGCGCTCCTCGCCCAGGCTCGCCTGCCGCTCGCGCGCCTGAGCAAGCCGTTCGCGTGCCGACTCCCAGGCGACGAAACGGCGCCGCACCTCCTCGGCGAGCGCCTCGGCTCCGGCGAGCCGGTCGAGCATGCGCCGCTGCACCGCGCCTTCGAGGAGCGCGTGGTGGGCGTGTTGGCCGTGGATGTCGGCGATCCAGGCACCGAACTCGCGCAGGGCCGCCGCTGGCACCGGCACGGCCTCGATCCACGCACGCGAGCGGCCCGAGCGCTCGATGTTGCGGCGCAAAAGGATCGTGTCGCCCTCGGCCTCAATGCCGTGCGCCTCGAGCCAGGCACGCGCCTCCGCCGCTGGCGGCAGGGTGCATTCGAGCGCCACTTCGGCCCGTTCGGCTCCCTGGCGAATCACCTCGGCGCTGGCGCGCCCGCCGAGCAGCAGATCGAGCGCATCGAGCAGGATGGACTTGCCCGCGCCGGTCTCGCCGGTGAGCACGCCGAAGCCGGGCGCGAAATCGAGCGCCAGCTCGCGCACCAGCACAAACTCGCGGATGGTCAGGCGAACGAGCACTTCCTCCCCCTTGCGCCGCCTCAGCCGCGAGGCAGTGCGCTCCAGTGCAGTTTCTCGCGCAGCATGGCGAAATAGCAGTATTGCCGCGGATGCAGCAGCCGCACGCCGCGCTGCGCCCGCTGGATGCGCAGCACGTCGCCCGGCAGCATCTCGATGCGCCCCTGCCCGTCGAAATGCACGTCGGCCATGTGACCCGGCAGGAGTTCGATTTCTATGGTACAGCGATCGGGTAAAGTGACCGGCCGCGCCGTGAGCGCGTGCGGGCACAGCGGCACCAGGGCGATGCCGTCCACCCCGGGGTGCAGGATGGGCCCGTTGGCCGAGAGCGCGTAGGCGGTGGAACCGGTGGGCGTGGCCACGATCATGCCGTCGGAGCGCTGGGTATAGACGTAGGCGCCATCTACGGTGAGGCGGAATTCGATCATCCGTCCCAAGTCGCCCTTGTTCACCACGATGTCGTTGAGGGCATGGCTCGAGGTGAGCACCTTGTCGCCGCGCAGCAGCTGCCCCAAAAGCATGGAGCGCACTTCTTCCTGATAGTCGCCCGCGAGGATCTCGGCGAGCCGTTCCTGCGCCTCGTCGCGCGGGATGTCGGTGAGAAAGCCGACCCGCCCCTGGTTGATGCCCACGAGCGGCACGTCGTGATGGACGAGATGGCGGGCGGCGTTCAACATCGTGCCGTCCCCGCCGACGATCACCGCCAGGTCGATCTGGGTGCCCAGGCGCGCGTAGGGCAGCGCGGGGAAAGGAGCGCAGTTGCCGAGCGAACTCGCCGTCTCCGCCTCGATCAAAACGTGATAACCTCGTTCGTGCAGAAACCGCGCCGTCTCGACCAGCGCCGCGGCGACTTCCGCCGATTGGTGCTTGCCGATCAAACCGATGGAGGTAAATGGATTCGCCATGCCCCGGATTATTCCACAACTCGGCCACCATCGGCGCCGTCGCGCGGCGAACTTCCGGAGGGAAGCGCCATGATGCTCGACCCGCGCAGTCGCATCCTGCTCAAGACGTTGATCGAACGCTACATCGCCGAAGGACAACCGATCGGTTCGCGCACCCTGTCGCGCGCAAGCGGTCTCGACCTGTCTCCGGCCACGGTGCGCAACGTGATGAGCGACCTCGACGAGCTGGGGCTCGTCTATAGCCCGCACGCCTCGGCCGGGCGCGTGCCCACGGCCAAGGGGTACCGCTTCTTCATCGACGCGCTGCTCACCGTCGCCCCGCTCGAAGACGAGACCCGCGCCGAGATCGAGGCCAACCTCCAGCCCGACCAGCCGCAAAAGCTCCTGCGGAAAGCCTCCGAGCTGCTCTCGGAGCTCACTCACTTCGCCGGCGTCGTCATCGTGCCGCCGCGCGACCAGGAGCGCGTGCGCCAGATCGAGTTCGTGCCCTTGAGCGGCAACCGGGTGCTGCTGATCGTCGTCACCCAGAGCGGCGACGTGCAAAACCGCCTGCTGCACACGCCCCGCCCCTTCAGCGCGGGCGAGCTCGAGCAGGCGAGCCACTTCCTGAGCAGCCGCTTCGCCGGCCACACGCTCGACGAGATCCGCACCCTCTTGCGCGACGAACTGACCAAGCTGCAAGACCACGTCTCCGAACTCATGCGCCTGGCGCTCTCGCCCACCGCGCTCACCGACGAGGACGAAGACTGCCTGGTGGCCGGCGAGACGAACCTGCTCGAAGTCGACGATTTCACCACCAACATGCAGCACCTGCGCGAACTCTTCCGCCTGTTCGAGGAGCGCACGGGGCTGCTGCAACTCCTCGAGCTCGCCCAGCGCGCCCGCGGCGTGCAGATCTTCATCGGCGCCGAATCTGGGCTGGAGGAGCTCGAAGGCTGTTCGGTGATCACCGCCAACTATACTTTCGACGGACGCATGCTCGGCTCGATCGGCGTCATCGGGCCCAACCGCATGGCCTACGACCGCGTGATTCCCATCGTCGAGCTCACGGCGCAGCGCCTGTCGCAAGCGCTCGCCGCCACCGCCGAAGAACGCTGAAGGAGCCTGCATGGCCCGTTACGCCCCCGAGCCCCCCTTTCGCCACGACCGGCCACAACGCACGGGCGTGCTGCTCGTCAATCTCGGCACCCCTGCCGCCCCCACCCCGGAAGCCGTGCGTCCTTTCCTGCGCGAATTTCTCTCCGATCCGCGCGTCATCGAGCTGCCGCGCTGGCTGTGGCAGACGATTCTGCACCTCTTCATTCTGCCGCGCCGCCCCAAGGCGAACGCGCAGAAGTACGCCAGCATCTGGCTCGACGAAGGCTCGCCGCTCGAAGTCTATACCGAGCGGCTCACGCACGCGCTGGAATCCCATTGGACCGAGCGCGGGCGCGAACCGCTCGTGCGCTGGGCCATGCGCTATGGCGAACCGAGCGTGGCCAAAGTGCTCGCCCGCATGAAAGAAGAAGGTCTGCGACGCCTGCTCGTGGTACCGCTCTACCCCCAGTATTGCGCCAGCACCACGGCTTCCGTGTTCGACGCCGTGGCCGCCGAGCTCATGAGATGGCGCGACGTGCCCGAGCTGCGGCTCGTGCGCCACTGGCACGACGACCCCCGCTACATCGAGGCGCTCGCGCAGACGCTGGAAACCCACTGGGCGCAGCATGGCCGCCCCGACAAGCTGATTCTCAGTTTCCACGGCATGCCGCGGCGCACGCTGGAACTGGGCGACCCCTACCACTGCGAATGCCACAAGACGGCGCGGCTCGTGGCCGAGCGGCTTCGGCTCGCCCCCGACCAATGGCTCGTCACCTTCCAGTCGCGCTTCGGGCGCGCCCGCTGGCTCGAACCCTATACCCAGCCCACCCTGGAGCGGCTCGCCCGCGAGGGAGTGGCGCGCGTCGATGTCCTCTGCCCCGGCTTTGCCACCGATTGCCTCGAAACGCTGGAAGAGATCGGCATGGAATGCCGCACCGCTTTTCTCGAGGCCGGCGGCAAGCAATTCCATTACGTCCCCTGTCTCAACGATTCCCCTTTCTGGGTCGAGCGCTTCGCCGCCCTCCTCGAAGACCACCTCGGCCAGTGGCCCGACCGCACACCGGCCACGGACGAAGAACAGCAGGCACGCCTCGCGCGGGCCAAGGCTATGGGAGCAAAACAATGAAACCCGGATTCTGGATGCTCATCCAGTGGCTGCTCAACGCGGTGGCGCTGATGGTCACCGCCCAGCTCGTCGACGGCATCTCCATCACCGGCTTCGTGCCGGCGCTGGCAGCAGCGCTGGTGCTCGGCCTCATCAACCTCTTCCTCAAGCCGGTGCTCCTCATCCTCACCCTGCCGGCGAGCATCCTCACGCTGGGCCTCTTTACCCTCATCCTCAATGCGCTGCTCTTCTGGGCCGGGACGGGCCTGGTGGCCGGTGTGGTGGTCGAGGATTTCTGGTCGGCCTTCTGGGGCGCCCTCGTCTATAGCATCCTCACCTGGATCGTGTCGCTGGCGCTGTCACCGCGCGGCACCGACACCATCGTGATCAAGATTCAGCGCCGCGACTGAACGAGTCACAAAGGCGCTTCCAGCCCGGACGAGCGCAGCACCCGGCGTGCGATCGCCGCTTCCAGCATGGCCCCGCCCGACGGATCGACGAGGGTGAAGCGCGAGCGGGCGCGGGTGATGCCGGTGTAGACGAGCTCGCGCGTGAGCACGGGGCTGGGGACATCGGGCAGCACCAGCACGGCATGGCCGAACTCCGAACCCTGCGACTTATGCACGGTGAGGGCGAACACCGTCTCCACCTCGGGCAGGCGGCCGGGCAGCACCCAGCGCAGTCCAGCGGCGGCGGCAAAGGCCACCATCAGCCGCGGCGCCTTTCCCTCGGGGCCGGGCAAGGCGAGCGTCACCCCCACGTCGCCGTTCATGAGGCCCAGGGCGTAGGAATTGCGCGTCATCAGCACCGGACGCCCCTCGTACCATCCCTGCTCGTCGGGCAGCAGCCCCGCGCGACGCAACCAATGAGCGATGCGCCGGTTCATTTCTTCCCCCCCCCAGGGCCCCTCGCGCACGGCGCACAGCACCTGGAACCCCCCATAAGCCGCGAGCACCGCCCTTGCCCAGTCGGCCCAGGCTGCCGGCGGTGCTTCGGGCGGCGGGCGACGCTCATGCAGGTCACGCAGATAGAGGGCATGACCCGCTGGGCTTTCTTTCGTGCCGCAGACGAGCCGGCGCAGCGCCTCGTCCTCCTGGCTTTGGGGAACGAGGAGCGCCACGGTTTCGGATGCCGGCGGAACGGGCGCGGCCAGGGCGCGATCCCCTTCACCCAGCGCGTCCGGATCGCCCGCGAGGGTCCCTCGCAGAACCCTCCGCGCCGCGGCCGCATCGCCCCGATTGACCGCCGCCGCGAGCTGGCCGATGGCGCTCTCGGCAGCGAAGCGATGGCTTTGGCGCAGCATGGCGATCGCCTGATCGAGCGCCGTACCCTCGGGATCGACGTAAACGGGGGCATCGGATGGGCCATTCTCTGGGGCGAATCCCTCCGGAAGTTCCGCTCCGACCGTCTCGCGTAACCAGGCGATCGTCTCGGGCGTATAGTGCCCCTCGTCGGCGCGCCGGCACAGACCGCCGAGCACGGCACCGGCCTCGACGGAAGCGAGCTGGTCCTTGTCGCCGAGCAGCACCAGCTGCGCCCCCCGAGGCAAGGCCCGCAGCACGGCCGCCATCATTTCCAGATCGACCATCGAAGCCTCGTCGATCACCAGCACGTCCAGCACCAGGGGGTCGGCCTCATCATGGCGGAAGCGACGCGACCCGGCGCGGGCACCCAAGAGACGGTGCAGCGTCGAGACGTTTCTCGGCAGCGAATCGCGGATTCGTTCGCCCTGCGGCAGCGCCTCCCACGGCAGCCGTTCGAGCGACTGCCCGATCGATTCGCTCAGCCTCGCGGCCGCCTTGCCGGTGGGCGCAGCGAGCCGGATGCGCAGCGGCGCCTCGCCCCGCCCCGGCAAGCCCCCTTGCAGGGCGAGCGCCTGCAGCAAGGCGATGAGACGCACCACGGTGCTCGTCTTGCCCGTGCCGGGACCGCCGGTGATCAGCGCAAAGCGCCGCCGCAGCGCGAGCGCACAGGCAAGCCGCTGCCACACGTCCCCCTCGCCCACAGGGAAGAGCGTCTCGAGGATCGCTCGCACCGGCTCCGGTGCGAACGGCACGGTTTCCCGCACCCGCGTAAGGATCCCCTGCCGCACGGCGCGCTCGTTGTCCCACTGGCGGCGCAGGTAGAGTCGGTGGCCCCGAAGCACGAGCGGCGCCGCTTCTTCCTCCTCCCCCTGTCCCACCAGGTCGGGGCAGTCGAGTTCGCCGAGCCAGGCTTGGCGCGAAATCCCCTGAACCGCCCCCGCCGGCGTCGGCAACCCGCCCGCATCGCGCAACGGGATGGCCAAAGTGAAAACCGGATCGTCGGCAAGCGCAGCGAGATCGAGGCACACGTGGCCGCGCCCCAACTGGTGGCTCGCCAGGGTTGCGGCAAGGATCGCCCGTGACGGCGCCTGCGGCACTTTTTCCTGCAGGAATCGTGCAAAGGCCGCATCGAGCGGCCGCAACCAGCCATCCTGCACCCAGCGCGCCAGATCGTCGCGCAGATCTGCCTCGTTCATGTCAGTCTCCCGCCGGGGCCATCGAGGAGATCGTCGAGCCCGTCGAGCAGCGGCGCCGTGGCTTGCTCGAACAGCACTCCTTTGGCCGGCCCGTGGATGCCGCGCAGGAAGAGCAGCCCCGCCCCGCCCAGATGGCGCTGCGGTTCGTAATCGGGCAGGCGCACGCGCAGGTGCCGGTGCAGGGCATGCAGGTAAAGGGCGTATTGCAGGTCGTAGCGCCCCTCGAGCACGGCCGCCTCCAGGGCCGTCCGCCCGTAGGCGGCGTCCGTCGCCCCCAGGACGTTGGACTTGTAGTCGAGCACGTAATGGCGCCCCTCCCAGCAAAAGACGAGGTCGATGAACCCTTTGATCATGCCCTTGATCCGCCCCGGCGTCAGCCTCGGGCGCTCCGCTCCCTTCAAGGTGTGCCGCTGCACCAGGGCATCCAGCGCATCGATGCGGGTCTCGGGCACCGAGAACCAGAATTCCATCTCTGGCAGATAGTCGGAAAGCGTGGCCAATTGGCACGTCCCCCCTCCCGGCAAAGGCAGATTAGCCTGCATCACCGTCAGGAGCCAGTGGGTGAGCAGCTCGACGTGCGCCGTCCAGCCGCGCACCGCGCAGCGCCGCGCCACCTGGTCGCGCAGCCGCATCCCGCCGTCGGCGCACACCGTGGCAAACCCTTGGCGTGCCGCCCATTCGAGCAGACCGTGGAGGAAGGTGCCGGTCGCCGCTCCCGGCGGCAGGGCGTGGATCCCCGTCGCCGGCACCGTCGGCCCCGGTGGGGGCGCATGGACGAGCTCGCGCACCTTGGCTTCGTCCGGTGTCTGCGGGTCGGCCGCAAGCGTGCTGCGCAGTCCCGAGTAGCTGGAGATCCCCCACGAGGCGAAGATCCGGCGGCGCGGCGTACGCGCCGGCCCCAAGGTGATTCCTTCCCCGTCCGCCGGCAGGCGTTCCTCGCCAGGAACCGGCACGGGTGCGATCACGAGGAAATCGCATCCCTCGGCGAGCGAGTCCAGCTTCTGGCGCACCTCCGGCACGGGATCGCCCTGTCGCACGCCCAAGGCATAGCCCATGGCGCTCGCGTGCAGGTTCTCCAGCGCCCCCACGCCGATCCATGTGGCGAAACGCGCCCGGGTGAGCGCCACGTAGAGCTTGCGCAAATCCTCGGCCAGACGCTCGCGCTCGGCGCAGGCCAACGCCGTTTCGTCAGCACGGAGCGATACCTGCCGCCGCCCCGCTTCATCGTGCCAGACGAGGGGCAGATCGTCCTTCTCGACCTGCCGGAACGAACAGGCAAAGGGCAGGAAGACGAGCGGATACTCCAATCCCTTGGCCTTGTGCACCGTCACCACCTTGACGAGCGCCTCGTCGCTCTCCAGGCGCAGCTGCCGCTCCTCGGCGCCCTGCCCACCGTCCTGGCGCGCCTCGGCCAAGGCGCGGATGAGGGCATGTTCGCCGTCCAACCCGCGGCTCATCTTCTGCAAGAGCTCGCTCAAGTGCAGCAGGTCGGTGAGCCGCCGCTCGCCGCTGTCGCCTTCGGGCGTCTCCCCCGCGAGCAGTCGCGCGGGCACGTCGAAGTCATGCATCAACCGGCGCAGCATGGGCAATACCCCTTGCCGCCGCCACAGATCGCGATAACCGAGAAAGCGCGCCACTTCCGCTTCCCAGGCAAGGACATCGCGCTCCAGCACATCAATTTCTTCCCATGACCGCCCGAGCGTGGCGCTCGCCAGGGCCGAGCGCAGGCGCGCATCGTTCTGCGGCTCGGCGCAGGCCTCGAGCCAGCGCTGCAGGTCGGCCGCCGCGGGGCTCGCGAACACCGAGCTACGCTCGGAGAGATAGACGCTGCGCACGCCGCGCCGCGCGAGCGCCGCGCGGATCAGCCGCGCCTCTTCGCCCGTATGCACCAGCACCGCCACGTCGGCGGCCCTCACCGGTCGCATCGTCCCTTTTGCCGGATCGACGAACCCTGCCCGCCCTTCCCGCCCCAGCCGCAGCAGGCGCACGATCTCCTCGGCGCAGCCGTGGGCGAGCAGGTCGCGGTACCCCTTGACGCCGAGCGGCTCCGTCGCTTCTTCCCCTTGCACCCACCACGCCATGAGCGCCGGCGGCCCATTCTCCTCGCAGACGAACTGCTCATTTAACCCATTTGCCTCCGCCCGCAGGAAAGGCAGAAGATCCTCTCCCTCGGCGGTTCTGAAGAGGAAGGCCCCGGCCTCGCCTTTTTCCTGCGCATTCACAAAGACGCGATTGACCGCCTCCACCATCGCCCGAGTCGAGCGGAAATTGCGCCGCAGGGTGTAGCGCCGCTCGCCGCAGGCCCGGCGCGCTTCGAGATAGGTGTAGATGTCGGCGCCGCGAAAGGCGTAGATCGCCTGCTTGGGGTCGCCGATGAGGATGAGGGCAGTCTGCGGGTCGTTCTCCTGCGGCGCATAGACCACCTCGAAGATACGGTACTGCACCGGATCGGTGTCCTGGAATTCATCGATGAGCGCCACCGGGAAGGACTGCCGGATGCGCGCAGCGAGCCGCGCCCCGTTGGGCCCGCGCAGCGCCTGGTCGAGACGGGTGAGCAGATCGTCGAATCCCAGCTGCGCCCGCCGCCGCTGCAGCACGGAAAAACGCTGCGCCACCCAACGCGCCGCATGCTGGAGGATGCTCGCCTTCCCCTGCTCGCGCAGCCGTTCAAGCTGCGGATGCAGGTTTTCTAGCGCGTCGATCGCCTCGTGCCTCGGCGCCTCGCCGCTCTTCCACGCCTCGTCCAAACCGGTGCGCGTCAAACGACTCCAAGCTTTTTTGGACAAATCCGGCGCCTCCGCTAAAGGATCGTCGCGCCATCGAGCCAACGCCGCCAGCCAGTCCTGCACGTAGTCGGCGCGCAATGTCCGCCCGTCGATCTCCTTGCGATTGCGCGCCTCATCAAAGAGGGTCTGCAACTCGGGCACCCATTTCCCCCACGGAGCTTTCGCTTCCCCCCATTGCCGCCGAACTTCTTCTGCCACCTCTGCCGGCTCTGGCCCTTCTTCCAGTTCATCGGCCAACGGCAGCAGCCCCGCCAAAGCTCCTTGGAATTTCTCCGGAACGAAGGCGTCCTTGAACCAGCCGCGCAGCAGCGCCAGCGATTCGGCCGGCAGCGGCATGAAAAACTCCCGCCAGTAGTCGCGCACCGCCTCGAGCAGCAGGTCGTCGGGCTCCGTCTCCAGCGTCTCGCTAAAGAGGCTACCGCTGTCGAAAGCGTGCTCGCGCAGCATGCGATGGCACCAGCCGTGGATGGTGGAGACTGCCGCTTCGTCCATCCACTCCGCCGCCGCCTGCAGCCGGCGCTCACACCCCGACCAATCCTTTTCCGCATATTGAGCACGCAATTCGCGCAGAAAATCGTCCACCCACTCCGGGGCAGCCTCTGCGGCCGAATGGCCGAACCAGCGCGCCGCCTCGCTCAGGCGCCGACGGATACGCTCACGCAGCTCCTTGGTGGCCGCCTCGGTGAAGGTCACCACCAGGATCTCGGGCGGCGTGAGCTCCCGGGAGAAAGCCACCTCCCCGCCGTGTCCCAGCACCAGGCGTACATAGAGCGCGGCGATGGTGTAGGTCTTGCCCGTGCCGGCGCTCGCCTCGATCAGGCGGCTGCCCCATAGGGGAAAACGCAGCACATCGACTTCATTGGCCATTTCCGTCATGCCCGCGCTCCTTTCTTCTCCTCCTTGGCGGCCTCCATGTGCTGCAGCAAAGGCGCGAGCAGCACCTCGACCCAGTGCTCGAACTCGCCGCTCGCGCGCAGGGCGGCGAACGTCGGCCAGGCACGCGCCAGGTAGGGATCCCGGTCGCGCTCGCCATCCGTCCTGCCGTGACCTTCGTACACCCTGCGCGCCGCCTCCCACGCTGCCTCCTCGCCTTTGGCCCTCGCTTGCCACCACGCCACCGCCGACTCCACGGCGAAAGGCAGCGGCCGGCGCATGCCCTCGGCCCAGGCGCACAGCAGCGCCGCGAGCGGCTCGGTTGCGGCTTCCTCGGGCAGCAGCGGCCCGAAGGTATAGTCCCCCTTGAGGCTCAGGACGACCGTCTGCGTCGGTCCGACCCCGGCATTGGCCGCCAGATGCTGCACCCAATAGTCCACCAGGCGGTCCTGACGGTATTTGTTGTCTTTCACGAGATCGCTCGGTGAGATCAGCACCCGCGCCCGTTCGCCCCCGTCGTTGCGACGCCATTCCCCCAGCCAGTCGGCAAGCTCCAGGCCGCCAGCGGCAAAGCGCACCTCTTCGCCGCCCGCGATTTCCTGCGGCCAACGTTGCAGCGCTTCCCGATAGCGCGCGAAGAGCTCGTCCATCCCCTCCTCGAGTTCCGTCGCCCACAGCACTCCCAGCCCCCCGGCAGGCAGCACCCCCTGCCGACGAATGCGGCCGATCGCCGCCGTTCGCGCCGCAGCCACGTCCCGTCCCTGCCGCAGGGCCGCGCGCTGCGCATCGATCACTTCCTGGCGCAGGCTCCACCGCGTCAAGCCATCGAGCGCGAAGGGCTCGGCCTCTTCACTGCCCGGATCCTCCAGTTCGAGGAAGACTTTGAGACGGTCGCGCAGAAAGGTCCGCACCGGGTGGCGCAGGAACTGAGCGAGTTCTCGCACCCGCAGCGGCTCCTCGAGCGAAAGCGGCTGCAACGGCGCGGAAGCAGTCGGCTTTTCTCCCTCACGTCGCGCACGCCATTCGCGCGCATACGTAAAGAGCGCGCCCTGCCCCGGTTCGGGCGGAAAATAGGCCGGACTGAACGGTTGCAGCCGATGCTCGGTCGTGAGCGCCGCCAGCAAATCCTCCCCCCGCACGGGCGCTTCATTTCCCGTCCAACGCCCCGTCCAGCCCGCCGCCAGGTGCTCGCGCAGCTGCGCCACCAGCACGGAAGGCGGCTGCGGCGCATTGTCGGTGATGCGACGCCCCACCCAGGAAACGTAAAAGCGCTCGCGTGCCGACAGCAGCGCCTCCAGGAAGAGATAGCGATCGTCCTCGCGCCGCGAGCGGTCGCCCGGACGATAATTGCGCGCCATCAGGTCGAAGTCCGATGGCGTGCGCGCGCGCGGATAGTCCCCGTCGTTCATCCCCAGCAGATAGACGTGCCGAAAGGGGATCGCCCGCATCGGCATCAGGGTGGCAAAGATCACCCGTCCGGCGAAGAA
Source organism: Tepidiphilus thermophilus (assembly GCF_001418245.1). NCBI lineage: Bacteria > Pseudomonadati > Pseudomonadota > Hydrogenophilia > Hydrogenophilales > Hydrogenophilaceae > Tepidiphilus > Tepidiphilus thermophilus. Next base: position 6,477 of record NZ_LIPU01000016.1, on the reverse strand, counting down.
TCGCTGCGACAGCCCCTGCGCCTCCACCCCCTCCAGCCACGGTTCGCGCACCACCGAAAGCGGCAAGGATTCCTCCAGCCCCGCGGCCGCGCACGCGTCCACCCATTCCTGCAGGGCCGTCTCCAGCCGCATCAGGGTGACGGTTTCCTCATCGTCCCCCGCGGCGAAAAAGCGTGCGAGCAACGCCTGCAGCCGCCCGCCCCACTCGGTCGGCGTGGCCGGTTCGCGCAGCTGCTGCCACGCCGTCTCCAACGCCTCCAGTACATCCGCCAGCGGTCCGACGAGCTCCGCCTCCAGCCCGCCGACCTCCGCGAAGGGCTCGATCCCCTTCCAGGCTGGCGCATCGCCCGCCGCATAGCCGTAGAGCATGCGCTCGAGACCGAACCGCCAGGAATTCTGCCGCAGCCACTCCCCGCCTCCCCGCTCGCCCAGACCCAGGTCGCGCCGATGCTCCTCGTTCAGCCCCCAACGGATCTGCGCTTCCTCCACCCAGGAACGCAGGCGCGGCAGCGCCTCATCGTCGATCCCGAATCGCCGGCGCAGTGCCGGCACTTCCAGCAGATCGAGCACCTCGCCCACCCGTGCCCGCCCCTGCGGCAGATCGAGCAGGATCTCCAGCCCCTGCAGCAGCGGATCGCGGGCGCGCAGCCCCTGGTCGGCGAGCGAAAACGGGATGTGGCGCGGATCATCGGGTTCGATCGCACCGAACACCGCCTCGATGTGCGGTGCATAGGCCTCGATGTCCGGCACCATCACGATCACCTCGTCGGGGCGCAGCGTCGGGTCCTCGTCGAAGGCCGCACGCAGCTGATCGTGCAGCACCTCCACTTCCCGCTGCGGCCCGTGCGCCACGTGAAAGACGAGGGAACGGTCGTGATCGAGCGCCACGCTCGCCCCCCGCTCCCGCGTTTCGGCCAGGGGACGCAATTCGAGGATGTCTTCCTGCAGCTGCTGCAGCAAAGTTTTCGCCTCCGGCGCCTCGAACCAGTCGAGCCGCCCGCCGCTTCCCTCCACCTTCCCCGCGTAGCGCCGGCGCACCGCCTCCTCGTCGAACTCGTCGAGCAGGGCGATGAAATCCCTTCCCTGCTTGCCCCAGGCCGCGAGCAAGGGGTGACCGTGGCGATGAAGCTCCTCGTCCGGAATGAAATCGGGCTGCCCCTCGCGCCGCTGCCGGCGCTGCCGCCATTTCTCCTGCTGCCGCAATAGCTCGCGCCCATCGACCACGTCGGCCCAATGGTAACGGCAAGGGTTGTGTACGAAGAGCAGCACCGGAATCCAGCGCCCCAGTGCCGCCAGTGCCTCCACCCACTGCTGCGGCAGGCTCGAAATCCCGAAGACGACGAGCCGTGGTGGCAGTCCAGGCGGAGGCGCTCCCTGCCAGGTTCTGACCGCTTCGAGGAAGGCCGAGTGCACGCTCGATCGCGCCGTACGCTCGGCACCCGGCTCGGTACGCGCCACGTCGGCACACAAAAGGCGCCACAGCGCCGCCTGCCAGCGCTGCCCCTCTTCGAGTGGAGATTCCTTGCCGTGCGCGTCGCGCAGCACATCCCGACCCGCGCCCCAGTCCTGCAGCCAGTCGGCGCGATAGACCTGATACTGGTCGAACAGCTCGGCGATGCGCGCCGCCAGCTGATCGCGCTTGCGCAGCGCCCGCTCCTCGCTCACCCGCCGCCGCAGCTTTTCGCCCGGTGCGCCCTCCTTGGCCTGCGTTTCTTCCGCAAGGAAACGGCGCAGTGGCTCATAGACCGGATCCTTCGGTAAACCTCCGAGCAAGCGCAGCAAGCGCCAGCGCAGCAAGGGCAGATCGAAGGGCGAGCGCTCCGGCACCGCCTCCGCCCCCAGCACAGCCCGATAACAGCGCCACAGGAACGTCGAGGGCAGGGAAAACTCCAGCGCCGCCGCCACGCCGCAGCCCCCTTCGTTTGCCCCCGCAGCCAGCGCGAGCCGCAGCCACTGCGCCATGGCGTTGCCCTGCACGAGGAAACACTCCGGCACGAGCGGCGGCAGCGGCTCCCGCCCCAGCCAGGCCACCGCCAGCCGGCGCAGGTTCTCGAGCCGGTTGCCGTGAAAGATCAGGAATCCCGCTCCATCAGACATCGTGTTTTCCTCACCCGGATACGCCTACATCGGGAGCATAAGGCGGGCACTCAGCCGACGCAAGAGTGCAAACCCACCGCCGTGACACCGACCCCATCGGCTGGATTTCATGGAACAGAGGCCCCGTGGTTGTAAAATTCCTTTTTTACGGGACCGGAGATCCGCACCGGATCCGTTCCCTTATCGATACCCCCATCCAAGAGGACGCCAGACATGCTCTCTGCCGAGCAACTCGCATCAGCCGCCCATCCTCCCAAAAAATTGCCTTGGTACAGGATCCTCTACGTCCAGGTACTGATCGCAATCGCCCTTGGCATTGCGTTGGGTTATTTCTGGCCCGAGAACGGCGCTGCCATGAAACCTTTGGGCGATGGTTTCATCAAGCTGGTCAAGATGATCATCGCCCCCGTCATCTTTCTGACGGTCGTCACCGGCATCGCCAGCATGAGCAACCTCAGAACGGTCGGACGAGTAGTCGCCAAGGCCATGATCTATTTCCTGACCTTCTCGACCCTGGCGTTGATCATCGGCATGGTGGTCGCCAACGTCCTGCAACCAGGCGCCGGCATGCACATCGACCCAGCCACGCTCGACACGGAAAAAATCGCCGGCTACGTCAGCAAAGCCCATGAAAGTACGATCACGGCTTTCTTGCTCAACATCATACCCTCCACCGTGCTCAGCCCGCTCGTCGAAGGCGACATCCTTCAGGTGCTCTTCGTGGCCATCTTGTTCGGCATCGCTCTTGCTTCCATTGGAGAAGCGGGCAAACCGATCCTGACGTTTTTCGAGCAGCTTACCCTCCCCATCTTCAAACTGGTGGCCATCTTGATGAAGGCGGCACCCGTCGGGGCGTTTGGTGCCATGGCGTTTACGGTAGGCAAGTACGGCATCAAATCCATCGGCAACATGGCCTATCTGATCTTCGCTTTCTACCTTACCGCCTTCTTCTTCGTCACCGTCGTGCTGGGGCTCGTCGCGCGCTACAACGGGTTCTCCATCTTCAAGCTTTTGCGCTACATCAAGGATGAATTGTTACTCGTGTTGGGCACGAGTTCATCGGAATCGGCTCTGCCCAACTTGATGCGCAAACTGGAAAAAGCAGGTTGTGGCAAATCGGTCGTCGGTCTGGTCGTGCCTACGGGTTACTCCTTCAACCTCGACGGCACCAACATCTACATGACGATGGCCGCCCTTTTCATCGCCCAGGCGCTCGACATCCAATTGAGCCTGTCGCACCAAATCCTGCTGTTGCTCGTCGCGATGATCAGCTCGAAAGGAGCTGCGGGCGTCACGGGCGCGGGATTCATCACTTTGGCCGCCACGCTGGCAGTGGTCCCCGAAGTACCTGTGGCCGGCATGGCGCTGATCTTGGGCATCGACCGATTCATGTCCGAATGCCGCGCACTCACCAATTTCATCGGCAACGCCTGCGCAGCCATCGTCGTGGCCCGCTGGGAAGGGCAATTGGACAAGGAAAAACTAGAATTCGCGCTCGATCATCCCGACGCCATCGATCTCGAAATGCAGGTCGGACCAGAGGTCGTCGACTGAAGAACGGCAGGAGCGGCGCCTGCCGCTCCTTGCCTTTCACGATGCGATCTGACGGGAAAACGAAAAAGCGGGCACGAAGCCCGCTTTTTGCAAGAACTGGCGGAGTGGACGGGACTCGAACCCGCGACCCCCGGCGTGACAGGCCGGTATTCTAACCAACTGAACTACCACTCCGCACTTGTAAACCCTGGCGTCCCCACGGGGATTCGAACCCCGGTTACCGCCGTGAAAGGGCGGTGTCCTAGGCCTCTAGACGATGGGGACCCGTCTTGACCTTCAACTGGTGGAGGTGAGCGGAATCGAACCGCTGACCTCTTGCATGCCATGCAAGCGCTCTACCAACTGAGCTACACCCCCGACGAAGCACCTGCAGCAATCCTGGCGGAGTGGACGGGACTCGAACCCGCGACCCCCGGCGTGACAGGCCGGTATTCTAACCGACTGAACTACCACTCCGCACTTGTAAACCCTGGCGTCCCCACGGGGATTCGAACCCCGGTTACCGCCGTGAAAGGGCGGTGTCCTAGGCCTCTAGACGATGGGGACCCGCAAAACCGTTTCTCTGGTGGAGGTAAGCGGAGTCGAACCGCTGACCTCTTGCATGCCATGCAAGCGCTCTACCAACTGAGCTATACCCCCGCAGCAGAAGAGCGCGCATGGTAGCAAAAAAACCATTCACTGTAAACCGGTTCCGCACGCCTTGCGGCATTGCCAATGAAACCTGGCGGAGAGGGCGGGATTCGAACCCGCGTGCCGGTTTTACCCGGCCATCCGATTTCGAGTCGGCGCCGTTATGACCGCTTCGGTACCTCTCCTAAAGCATAGAATTATAGCCAGCTCGCCAAAAAAAATCCATACTCTCGCGCGCGAGGCCGCCCCGGCATAAAGTTTTCCGCGGCCATGCCGTTAACGCCTTCACCTGCTCCCGCAAGGAAGACCCGATGCCCCGCCGATCCCTGCCCTTGCTGCTCCTTCTGGCCGCATCGCTGGCGGGCTGCGACGCCTTCTACGACGCCATCGGCCTGAACGACGCCAAGAAGGCAGAGGCCGAGGCCAAGGCGATCGGCGCCGCGTGCCGGCACGCCGGGCGTTCGCTCGAAGACTGTTACGCCCTCAATCCCAACGCCTCGAAAGCGGCGATCTTCGAGGGCTGGCGCGAAATGAACGACTACATGCTGCAGAACAACCTGCGCGAAGTACCACCGGTGTTCGCCCCCACCGAGCCGCTCAAACGCTCACAGCCCATCATCCCCAAAGCGGAGAACGTTCCCGGACCGTCCGTACCCGCCACGCCGGCACCGGCTGCACCGGGGCGATGACCCCCGGGCGGGAACGCCCCTTCAGCGCGGCAGCATCCTCCGGCCCCGTTCAAGGCGCCGGGTTCGTGTAGCGAAGGTGGATTTCGTCGATGCGCGCGAGCACCTCCGGGCTCGGGCGCCAATCCCAGGCCCGGAGGTTTTCCTCCAGCTGCTCGGGGCGGGTGGCCCCGATGATGGTGCTCGTCACGCAGCGGCGATGGTAGACCCAGCCCAGCGCGAGCGTGGCCGGGCTCACTCCCAGGGCCATCGCACTCGAAAGTCATAACGGATGAATCCCCAGCATTTTCATACGGATATCGTCATCCCAGGCCGCCCGCTTGCGCTTGAGTCGCAGGCTCGTCTTGGCGGTGTCGGTTTTGTCCGCACGAATCAGGTTCATCACGATCTTCTTGAGCAGCGAGAGGTTCTGCGGTGCGTTGTCCTTGCGGATCATGCAGTCGTCCTCGCCGAAGCAGACATCGAGCATCCAGTGAAGCTTGTTCTCGATGGCCCAGTGCGCACGCACGGTATCGGCCAACTCCTCGGCGGTGAGTTTGCGCGAACTGATGTAGTAGCGCTCTTCCAGCTCAGCCACCTTGTCGCCGACCACGCGTTGCGAGACGACACAGCCGACCGTCTTGCAGCCGGGCCAGAGCGCGGAGTCAATCTCCTTGCCACTGGCGGCGACCCAACTAAGCTGCATCACCGTCCTGCCATGGGACTTGTCCACGTGCTTGAAGCCGTCGGTGGCGACCTGCGCATCGCTGATCAGATCACGCACCTGCTGATGCAGCGTGGGCTGGTTGCCCTTGACTGCGAGCAGGTAGTCCGCCCCTTTCTCGGTGATCTTGGCGGCAATCTCACGCTGGCAGCCCATGGCATCGATGCTCACGAGCAAACCCTTGATGTGCAAGGCTTCAAGCAACTCAGGGATGGCGGTGATCTCGTTGCTCTTGCCCGCCACCTTCTCCTGACCGAGCACCAGACCGAGCTCGGTCGAGAACGCACTGACCATGTGCACCGGCGGCGCATCGCCATCGGCCGAGCGGCGCAGCGTCTTGCCGTCGACGGCCATCACGCCATCGAGTGCGCCAACGATCCCGCCCACCCAACGCCGGAACACCGATTCGAACTGCTTCGGGTCGAGCACCCGGAACACACGCAGAAACGTGTCCTGCGAAGGGATCCCGTTCTTGAGTACCAGAAAACGCCGCAGCCAGTCGGCCTTGAGCCGACCCCACAGCGCGATGTCCTCGAAACTATCGGCGTCCGAGAGCATGGCGCACACAGCGATCACCAGGATCTCCCGGAAGTCGTGGCGGGTGCCGTTACTCGGCTGGCGAGGATCTTCAAGCTCACTGAGTTTCTCCATCAGACTGACTCCCGCTCCGCGCATTTCCATCGCCCAAAAGACGAGAGTAGACGCGTTTTCGAGAGGGTTCACAAGATGGCTGCATAACCTATTGAACGTGAACGACTTTTCTGAAAATTTTCAGGAAATGCATGTCATTCGAGTGCGATGGCCCTG
>NZ_LIPU01000015.1:0-37252 GCF_001418245.1 Tepidiphilus thermophilus | reverse complement strand
CACCACGACGGCCTCCTGAAACGGGGTCAGGTTCGTCTGCAGACGGTGCGCCGTGTGCGGACGATCTTCGACGTCGGTGCGTTTCTTCCAGCGTCGGATGGTGTCCTCCGACACCCCGAGTTCCCGGGCAAGACGCCTCACCGGCAGGTTCGAGCTTTGGATGTAGCGCCGGGTCGCAGGGGTCGTGGTGGCGTTCTTGTGCAGTCGAACCATCATGACTTTTGCCTCCGTAGTTCCTCGATCAGCTCACGCATCGTCTCGCGACCTATGAATAATGCACGACGTCGCGGATCAATGCAATCGTCCGGGACCTGACAAATATGGCAAAACGGCCAGCCTTGCTCGACGGGAAGGTTTGGAGGCCAGGCAGACGCGTGTTGTCGCCGGTTTACGGTTTTGGTTTTAAGTCAATATTGGAAAAGGAGTCGATGAAATGAAAACGTTCGTTACCGTTGCGGTTTTGTTCCTCAGCGCTGGGCTTGCTTCGGCGCACGATCCCAGTCAGCATCACTCTGGTGCGAATCGAGCAGAACCGGATTGTTCGATGATGCAGCAAATGCACTCCGGGAGTGACCGTGACGACCCAGTGGTGCAGGCGATGATCGCACGTTGTGCGGAGATGATGAAAGAGGAGCATAGGAAGATGATGATGCCGCATGGGATGCAAGGAGCGATGCCGCAAAATGGGATGATGGATGGCGAGATAACGCAACCGCATGGTCACCAATGAGGGGGGGAGTGATGCAGCGCTGCTTGCGTGGGTTCGGTTTCGCACTCGTCGTGGTGGCTGTGGTGGCAGGATGGGTGCTCTACTCTGGCAGGGTATCGGTGGCGGCCGATGAGCCCCATGCTCAGTGGCTCTACCACCTGCTGGAGTGGGTGCGGGAACGCTCGATCGCACAGGCTTCACGTACGATCGAGGTACCCAAGGATCTCGATGCACCCCAGCGGTTGCTGGCGGGGGGAGCCGATTACGATGCGATGTGTGTCGGTTGTCACCTTGCGCCTGGTATCGCGGAAAGCGACTTCACGTTGGGACTCTATCCAACCCCTCCCAAATTGACGGAACCCCGAGCAACCTTGCAGGGTCTGAGCGAGGAAGCAGCAGCGCGACGGGATTTTTGGATCATCAAACACGGAATCAAGGCATCTGGTATGCCAGCGTGGGGAAAAACGCACGATGACGAACGGATTTGGAACATGGTGGCTTTCCTCAAACGGTTGCCGGATCTCAATGAGAATCAATATCGAATTTTGACCAGTCGTCAAGGAGACCGATGATGATACGGCGTGTCTTTATGGGTTTGGCGCTTTCCTTTCTTGCTACTTCTTCTTTCGCTTCCGGGAAAGAGTTTGCTGAGGAGTCGCCGCTCGTCAAGGTGTGGAAAAGCCCGTATTGCGGTTGCTGCAAAGAGTGGATTGCCCATATGCAGGCCAACGGGTTCCAGGTTCAAACGTTCGAAGTGGGCAATAGTGAGGTTCGGAGTCGTCTCGGTATGCCCATGCGTTATGGTTCGTGTCACACCGCCGTCGTTCAGGGTTATGTGATCGAGGGCCATGTTCCTGCTGCCGACGTCAAACGGCTGCTCGCGGAGAAGCCGAACGCGCTGGGCTTGGCGGTGCCGGGCATGCCCATTGGTTCACCCGGCATGGATGGTGTCGCCTACGGAGGACGCCGTGATGCCTACAAAGTCTTGCTGGTTGGGAAAGACGGAGCAGCGCAAGTTTTCGCTTCTTATCCGTGAAGAAACCATGCACTGACCGTGTGCCGATTGGATCCATGAGGCGCAGCAGCGGTCTTGCAACCTGGAACAGGAGGCCGGCGCCGACCGCGCCGATCCTCGATGAAGGGAACACCGCGATGAACACGACTGACCAAGAACACCTCCACGACACGCGCGGCCAGTCCAGCCTGAATCGGCGCATGAGGACCGCGTTGCTGATGGTTGCCCTCATCGGCGGCTTCTATCTGCTGCGCGAGCACTGGATCCATGTCGCAGGCAATTGGGTGTACCTGTTGCTGCTGGCGTGCCCGCTGATGCACCTGCTGCATGGCCACGGTGGCGATGGCGGGCATGGTGCGCCGCCCGACAAACCCGCCAACAGGGAGGAGTGAAGTCATGGACCTGCGATCAGACCACGAACACCGCCAACACGCCCACGACCACCCGAGCGCACTGCAGTGGGCCGAAGGTCTGAAGGACCCTGTCTGCGGCATGGACGTGACCGCGCAGTCCGAGCACCACGTCGAGCACGCAGGCCGACTCTTTTACTTCTGCAGCGCCAAGTGCCGGGCGAAGTTCGTCGCCGAGCCGGCGCGCTATGCCTACAGCGGCCATGAGCCTTCGTCTGTCGAAGCGCCGGCCCTGGCGGCAGGCACGATCTACACCTGCCCCATGCACCCCGAGATCCGGCAGGATCACCCCGGCTATTGTCCGAAGTGCGGCATGGCGCTGGAGCCGGTGCTGCCGGATCTCGAAGGAGAAGAGAGTCCCGAGCTGCGCGATTTCCAGCGCCGCTTCTGGTGCACCCTGCCGCTGACCGTCATGGTCACTGTGCTTGCCATGTTCGGCCACCAGTTGCATTGGTTCGAGGCGCGCACACAGACCTGGATCGAACTCGTTCTGTCCCTGCCCATCGTCCTGTGGGCGGGTCGGCCGTTCTTCGTGCGCGGCTGGCAGTCCGTGGTCCATCGCAGCCCGAACATGTGGACCCTGATCGCGCTGGGCACCGGGGCGGCGTTCGTCTACAGCGTGGCGGCGACCGTGGCCCCACAACTGTTCCCGGACTCGTTCGTGTCCATGGGACGGGTCGCGGTGTACTTCGAGGCGGCGGCGGTGATCATTTCCCTGACCCTGCTGGGGCAGGTACTGGAACTCAAGGCGCGTTCGCAGACCTCGGCCGCCATCAAGTCCTTGCTCGAACTGGCCCCCAAGACCGCCCGGCGCCTTCGCGACGATGGCACGGAAGAGGACGTGCCCCTGACGCACATTCATGTCGGCGATCGGCTGCGCATTCGACCCGGCGAAAAGGTTCCGGTAGATGGTACGGTAATCGAGGGCAGCAGCGCTGTGGACGAATCGATGCTGACGGGGGAGTCCCTGCCCGTGACCAAGCGGGTGGGCGACAAGGTCATCGGTGGGACGCTCAATACCAGTGGCGCGCTCGTCATGGTCGCCGAACGTGTCGGCTCGGCGACCATGCTGTCCCAGATTGTGCAGATGGTGGCGCAGGCGCAGCGGTCCAAGGCGCCGATGCAGCGCATGGCCGATGTCGTGGCGGGCTATTTCGTGGTCGCGGTGGTGTTCATCGCCGTGCTGACCTTTTTTGCCTGGGGCCTGTTCGGGCCGGAACCGCGTTGGGTTTTTGGCCTCATCAACGCCGTGGCTGTGCTGATCATCGCCTGCCCCTGCGCGCTGGGCTTGGCCACGCCCATGTCGATCATGGTGGCGACCGGGCGAGGGGCTACGCAGGGGGTGCTGTTTCGCGATGCCGCCGCGATCGAGAAAATGAGCCAGGTCGATACCCTGATCGTCGACAAGACCGGCACATTGACCGAGGGCCGGCCGCACTATCAGACGGCCATCGCAGCGGAAGGTTTTACGGCCGACGAGGTCTTGCGACTGGCCGCCAGCCTCGACCAGGGCAGTGAGCACCCGCTGGCCCACGCCATCGTCAGGGCTGCGCGCGAGCAGGGCCTGGTGCTCTCACGCGCCGAGGAGTTCGACTCGCACTCAGGCATCGGCGTGCGCGGGCGCGTCGATGGACATGCCGTGGCACTGGGCAACACCGCGCTGATGGAACAGCTCGGTGTGGACGTGCGGCCATTGGCCGAGCGGGCGGAGGCGCTGCGCGGCGAAGGTGCCAGCGTGATGTTTCTGGCTGTCGATGGCGTGCTCGCCGGCGTCCTGGCTGTGTCCGACCCGATCAAGCCCACCACGGGCCAGGCACTGGCGTCGTTGCGCGCGCAAGGTTTGCACATCGTCATGGCCACGGGCGACGGTCTGACCACGGCCAAGGCCGTGGCGGCGCGCTTGGGCATCGATGAGGTGCATGCCGAGCTCAAACCGGCTGACAAACTGCAACTCGTGGAAAAGCTGCAGCGCGAGGGGCGCATCGTTGCGATGGCCGGTGACGGCATCAATGATGCCCCGGCCTTGGCAAAGGCCGACGTCGGTATCGCCATGGGCACCGGCACCGACGTGGCGATGAACAGCGCACAGATCACGCTCGTCAAGGGTGACCTGCGCGGTATTGCGGTGGCGCGCGCCTTGTCAGTGGCCACGGTCCGCAACATGAAGCAGAACCTGATGTTCGCCTTTCTCTACAACGCACTGGGCATTCCCATTGCGGCCGGCGTGCTGTATCCGCTCACCGGTTGGCTGCTTTCACCGTTGATCGCCGCCCTGGCGATGAGTCTCAGCTCCGCATCGGTGATCGGCAATGCGCTGCGTTTGCGCGGCGTCCGTCTTGTCTGAACACGAGGATCGTCGCGCGTGCCGTGGTGGGTGCTGGTTGCACTCCCAGATCGCTGGGTCTGTCGTATCGGTTGCCACCCGACGTTGGACACCTGATCCCTATCGAGGCCTGGAATGCTCTCGACCACGGCACCTGAGCCGCCTCACACCGATACCGCACTTGGCGCCCAGTCGGCATCGCCATAAGCACTTGCACCGATGTGGCGATGAGTCCGCGCCCCGCCTCGGTGAGCAGGAATGCATTGAGATTGGCACACGATTAATCCCGATCCCATCCCGAATGGAATCTGACATATACGTAACGGCCGTCTCATCTTCCCGTCAGCGGTGGCTTCGCAGAATACTTCGCAGAATACATACTGTGCAGTCGCACAAGGCATTGACAGAAATGCCTTCACGTTTGATTGAAAGGAGTGTAGAGATGAAAGCCAGGATTACCGCTGTTGTCGCCGCCACCGTGCTGAGCGCCATCGTAACCCCATCGTTCGCTGGTGACGCGGCAGCGGCCAGCGCCAAGAAAATGTTCCTCCTCAAGGACGGTGGAACCCTGTATGTATTCGAGGACGGCAAGACGGCGCTGGAAGACAAGTTCGGACGGGCTATCAACCTGAAAGAGGGGCAATCGCTCGAAACGGTCGATGGCCAGAAGATTACAGCCAACGGCAACGAGGTCGCTCGACTCGATGGTCTTCTCCGTCAGGGTCATTCCGGCGGTTGACTACTCGATTCAATTCGTGAACTGCACGCCAGCGGATGTCGGGCCAACTCGTTGACCAACACGCGCTGGCGGGCCATCGGTCATAGCTGGGGCTAACCACTCGATGGTAGGCTGCGACGCTACCGGTCAATCGGCGCCGCACAAGGTGAGAGTCCGCCCTGCACTGACTGACCGGCGTTCATTGCCGAGGCCATTGCGTCCACAACAACCCGCAGGATTGCCCGGGATTGCTCAATCGTTGAGAGAGTGGGTTGGATTCCGGTCGCGTCTGCACCACCAATCTTCAAACCCCAACCACGCTCGGTTGGGGTTTTTTCTTGTGCACTCCCCCGTGTTCGAGCAGAAACGTCCGGTCACCTCCGGCTTGAATGGGCGTTCCTGTGTGTGCTTTTGGTCGAGCGCGAGTAGCCACGCAATCTCGCCCCGGATGGCCCCACCCCCCATGCAGGCCAGAAAGACAGAACCCCGTCAACGTACGCCAAAAGCCGGCGGGCAGGCCGACGCGCGCCATCCGCGCCCGCAATTCCTCGACCTGCTGTTCGTCGATCATGACAAAACCACACTGCAAAGTATGGGACCGATTCTACGCCGGCCGAGTTTTTTCGCTACAATCGCCGAGCACACCGCCAGGGTGGTGAAATCGGTAAACACAGCGGACTTAAAATCCGCCGCCGCGAGGCTTGGGGGTTCGAATCCCCTCCCTGGGCACCAGTCTCACCGAGCGAAGCCACATCCGGAGGTTCTTACGGAACCCCATGCTTTATGTTTGATCTCACTTAATATTCCAATGAGTCTTTCGAGGAATTTTCCATGCCACACAGGATCCTGACGACTGTAGCCGCGAGCGTCACCGATCTCAAGCGCGACCCGATGGGCACGGTTGCTGCCGGCGAAGGGGAGCCCGTAGCGATCCTCAACCGTAACGAACCTGCGTTCTACTGCATCCCAGCCAGAACATTCGAGGCCATGCTTGAGCGCATCGAAGACGCGGAGCTCAACGCACTGGCCGATGCACGCCTTGACGACGGGAAAGCGTTGATCCGGGTAACGCTCGATGAGCTATGATTTGGCGTTTCACCCCGCAGCGCTCGAATATCCCACCACTATTCTCCCCGAGCCCCCATGGACCTCCTCGCCCAAGCCCTCGACCTCGTCCTGCACCTGGACCGCCACCTCGCCGCACTCGTCGCCCAGTACGGTCCCTGGATCTACGCCATCCTCTTCGCCATCGTCTTCGCCGAGACCGGCTTCGTCGTCACCCCCTTCCTGCCGGGCGACTCGCTCCTCTTCGTGGCCGGGGCGCTCGCTGCCGCCGGCGGCATGGACCTCGGCGCGCTCATCGTCACCCTGACGCTTGCCGCCGTGCTCGGCAACACGCTCAATTACCACATCGGCCGCTTCCTCGGCCCGCGCGTCTTCCACTGGGAACAATCGCGCTTCTTCAACAAGGAAGCGCTCCTCAAGACCCACGCCTTCTACGAGCGCCACGGCGGCAAGACCCTGGTGCTGTCGCGCTTCCTGCCGCTCATCCGCACTTTTGCGCCTTTCGTGGCTGGCATCGCCGCCATGTCCTACGCCCGTTTCACCCTCTACAACCTCACCGGCGCGCTCGCCTGGGTACTCACGCTCACCCTCGCCGGCTACCAGTTCGGCAACCTCCCCTGGATCCAGCGCAACCTCTCCGCCGTCATCCTCGGCATCATCGTCGTCTCGCTCCTGCCCGCCGCCATCGCCTACCTGCGCGAACGACGGCTCGCCGCCGCCCGTCGACATCAAATTTTGATGTAGCATGAGCCCGCCCACCCGCGGGCAGGCGTCACGCTCTCCCGCTTCCGCGATTCAACCCATTGAATGAAAAAGAAAAACAAAAATTCACCCGCGCCCCCTTTACTCCCCCCCTTGCATCGCGCTACCCTAGTCTTGCCGACGCACCCGTCGTGCGCATCCTTTCCAACCAACGAGGAGCATCACCATGAAACGCATGCAACAGGGCTTCACCCTCATCGAGCTGATGATCGTCGTGGCGATCATCGGCGTTCTGGCGGCCATCGCGCTGCCGGCGTATCAGGACTACACCAAGCGTGCCCACGTCTCGGAAGGTCTGGCGCTCGCCGCCGGAGCCAAGGCATCGGTCACGGAGTACTTCTCCTCGCAAGGGAAATTCCCGAGCAGCAACGTGTCGGCAGGACTCGCTACCTCTACTGACATCAAGGGCAATGCCGTCAAGAGCGTCGAGGTCGGTACCAATGGGCTGATCACCATCACCTACAATGCGAAAGTCAAGGATGGTGCAACCCTCCAATTGAGCCCAACCAGCGGCGCGGGTGGCGTTCAATGGAAGTGCAAGGCGGGCACAAACCTCGATCCAAAATGGCTTCCTTCCGTTTGCCGCTGATCCTTTCCTGATTTTTTCCTGACGACCCCGGCGCGGCTTCCCCGCTGCGCCGGGTGTCTTTTCGACCCGAACGCATGCCTTCCTTCCGTGGCCATTCCCTGCCGGCGATCGCCTTGCTCGCCGTCCTGCTGCTCGCCTACGTCTGCCTGGAACCGGGGCTGACGGGCGGTTTCCTCTTCGACGACGCGCCCAACCTGCAGGATCTCTCCGCCTACGGCGGCGTCACCAACTGGGAGACGTTTCGCGCCTTCGTCTTCGGCGGCTGGTCCGGGCCGAGCGGCCGGCCGATCGCGCTGGCTTCCTTCCTTCTCAACGACAACGCCTGGCCCTCCGACCCGGGCTCCTTCAAATACACCAACCTGATGCTGCACCTCCTGGCCGGCGCGCTGCTCGCCTGGGCCGCGCTGCAGCTGTGCCGTTTCTACGGCCTCGACGAGCGCCGCGCGCAATGGACGGCGCTGTTCGGCTCGGCCGCCTGGCTCTTGCATCCTTTTTTCGTTTCCACCACCCTCTATCCGGTGCAGCGCATGACGCAGCTGGCGGCGATCTTCGTCTTCGCCGCCCTCGTCGCCTACCTGCACGGCCGCCGCCTCTTTCCCCTGCGCCCGCGCGCTGGGCTCGTCTGGATGGGCGCATCTCTCGCCTTGGGGACCGTGCTCGCCACCCTCAGCAAGGAAAACGGCGCGCTCCTGCCGCTCCTCGTACTGGTCGTCGAATTCTGCGCCCCGCCGGGGCCGCCGCGCCTGCCGCGCGCGTTCCGCGCCCTCTTCCTCTGGCTGCCCAGCCTCGCTGTTCTCGGCTATCTGCTGCGACAGATCGATTTCACGCCCGGCCTCTGGCCCGACCGGCCGTTCGATCAGCCCGAGCGCCTGCTCACCGAAAGCCGCATCCTGTGGGATTACCTGGGCAATCTCTTCCTACCGCGCATCGAGGGCAGCGGCCTCTACCGCGACAACATCATCATTTCGCGCGGCCTTTTCGACCCGCCGGGTACCGCCTGGGCGATCGCCGGACTCGCCGCCCTCCTTGCCGCGGCGTTCCGGCTGCGGCGGTGCGCCCCCTTCTTCAGCCTGGCCGTGCTCTTTTTTTTCGCCGGCCACCTGATCGAATCCACCTGGCTCGGGCTCGAACCCTATTTCGAGCACCGCAACTACCTGCCCGCGGCCTTTCTCTTCCTGCCGCTCGCCCGCGGCCTCGATCGGCTGCGCCAGCAGGTTTCCGCCGCCACCGTCGCCATTTCCGCCCTGGCGATGCTTGGCACGCTCGCCTTTCTCACCCACCAGCGCGCCACCCTCTGGGGCGATGCCGAACAGCTGGAGCTCTACTGGGCGCTTGCCGCGCCCGATTCCCCTCGCGCCCAGAACGCGCTCGCCCATTTCTACGCCCGCATGGGAGATGCGGCGCAAGCCGAAACGGTCATCACGCAGGCCATCGCGCGCCTGCCGGACAGTCCCCTGCTGACCATGAGCCGTCTGCTGCAGAAGGTCTATCTCGGCACCGCCACCCCCGAAGACTTCACCTGGGCCGGCGAGCGCCTCGTCCGCCAGCCTTTCGATGCACAGGCCGTCATGGCGCTGCGCACCCTGGTCGACCAGGCCCTGCGCCAGGATCGACCTGGCTGGTATCGCTCAGCCACCCTGACGCTGATCGACCGGCTTGCCGAAAACCCGGCGTTCAACCGCTTTCCGCTGTTTCTGCGCTTCATCCCTTATCTGAAGGCGCGCCTGCTGCTCGCCGACGGTCGCGTCGACGAAGCCGAAGCCCTCTACCGCGAAGCGATGCGGCGCTACGCCAACATCGATTCCTCCATGCAGATGGTGGCCGAAACCGCCAATGCCGGCTACTACGCCCACGCCGCCCGTCTGCTGGACGACGCGGAAGCGCTCTATCGACAGCAGCCGGAAACGAGTCTCAAATTTCCGCGCCGTATTTACGATCAGGAAATCGCGCGCATCCGCGCCCAGCTGGAAGAAGGGATCCATGCCCAACCCTGAGCTTTCCCTCATCCTCCCCGCCAAGAACGAAGCCGCCGCGCTTGGCCCGCTGCTCGCGCGCCTGCGCGAGCGCTTTCCCGAGGCCGAGCTCATCGTGGTCGACGACGGCTCCACCGACGGCACCGCTGCCCTCGCCCAGGCCGCCGGCGCGCGCGTGGTGCGCCACCCCGTGTCGCTGGGCAACGGCGCCGCGGTGAAGAGCGGCGCGCGCGCGGCCACGGGCGAAGTGCTGGTCTTCCTGGACGCCGACGGCCAGCACGACCCGGACGACATCCCGCGGCTTCTGGCCAAGCTCGACGAAGGTTACGACATGGCCGTGGGCGCGCGCGATGCCACCTCGCAGGCGAGCCTCGGCCGGGGGCTGGCCAACCGCCTCTACAACCGCCTTGCCGGCTACGTCACCGGCCACCGCATCCCGGATCTCACCTCCGGCTTCCGCGCCGTGCGCGCGGCCAAGTTCCGCCGCTTCCTCTACCTGCTGCCCAACGGATTCTCCTACCCCACCACCATCACCATGGCGTTCTTCCGCTGCGGCTACCCCGTGGCCTACGTCCCCATCCACGCCGCCAGACGCATCGGCCGCAGCCACCTCAAGCCCTGGAAAGACGGTCTGCGCTTTCTCCTCATCATCTTCAAGATCGCCACCCTCTATTCCCCCCTGAAGCTCTTCGCCCCCCTCTCGGCGCTCTTCTTTCTCGCCGCCTCCCTGTGGTACGTCCACACCTTCGTCAGCATCGGGCGCTTCACCAACATGAGCGCGCTCCTCTACACCGCCTCGCTGCTGATTTTCCTCATGGGGCTGGTGTCGGAGCAGATCACGATGCTGATGTACAGGGATGACGCTCAGTCGGACTCAATGGGTGGCGACGCGTAGATGCGCATCGCCCGTTGCTGCAGGAGGCTCGAAAACGCATGAGCGCGCCGCGCATCCTGCTCGTCACCCGCAACCTTCCGCCGCTGCTGGGCGGCATGGAACGGCTGAACCTGCGGCTTGCCGCGGCGCTCGCCGAACGCGCCGAAGTGCACGTCGTGGGCCCCGGTGGGGCTGCGGCGCACCTGCCGCCGGAAGTCTTGCTGCACCCGGTGCCGCTGAAGCCGCTGCCGCGATTCCTTGCCGCCGCCTTCGCGCGCACGATGGCGCTCGCGCGGCGCCTCCGGCCCGAATGGATCGTGGCAGGCAGCGCCCTTACCGCCCCCATGGCGCTCGCCGCCGCCCGAATCTCGGGCGCACAGGCAGCGGCCTATGCACACGGGCTGGATCTGGCCGTGCCGCATCCCCTCTACCGCGCCCTGTGGCATCCGGCCATTCGCCGGCTCGACCGCCTGATCGTCAACAGCCGTTACACCGCCGGGCTCGCCCACGCGCTGGGCGTGCCGGACGGGCGGCTGGCCATCGTGCATCCCGGCGTCGACCTCCCGCTGCCCGATCCCCAAGCCCGCGCCCGCTTTCGTGTCCGGCACGAACTGGGCGAGCGGCCCGTCCTGCTCTCGGTCGGCCGCCTGACGGCGCGCAAGGGGCTGCGCGAATTCGTCACCGACGTGCTGCCGCGCATCGTTGCCGAGCGGCCGGATGCCGTGCTCGTCGTCGTGGGCGACGTCCCCAAAGACGCCCTGCATGCCCGGGCCCAGACCCCGGATTCCATCCTCGAAAACGCCCGCCGTCTCGGTCTGGAACACAACCTGCGCTTCACCGGCCCGCTCGTCGGTGCCGCACTCGACGAGGCGTGGTATGCCGCCGACGTCCACGTCTTCCCGGTGCGCGAACTTCCCAACGACCCCGAAGGCTTCGGCATGGTGGCGATCGAAGCCGCTGCGCACGGCCTGCCGACGGTGGCCTACGCCACGGGCGGCGTGGTGGATGCGGTGGCAGACGGCCAAAGCGGCTCTCTGGTGCCGCCCGGCGATGCTGCCTCCTTTGCAGATGCTGTTCTGCAGCTGCTTGCCAAGCCTTTGGACGAAGCGGGCATCCGCGCGTTCGCCCGGGATTTTGCGTGGGAGGCGTTCGGGGAACGGGTGGGGCGGGTTTTACTATGAATTTGGCGACGGTCACCGTGACCTACAACCCGGACCTCACCATCCTCAACACGCAACTGCGCCAGTTGCCCACTGACGCGCTGCGTGTGGTGGTGGACAACGCCTCGGCCCCGGACTTGCGCGAACCGCTGCGCGCGCTGTGCGAGGCGCACGGCGCGGTGTTCATCGCCAATGCCGACAACCTCGGCCTCGCCGCCGGCTTCAACATCGGCGCGCGTAGAGCGTTGGACCTCGCGCCCGATCTCGCCTATCTGTTGCTGCTGGATCAGGACACCGAGCCCGGCCCGGACGGCGTGCAGAGCCTCATAAAAGCCTATGAAACCTTGCTGGACCAGGGCTATCCGCCCGGCTGCGCCGGCCCGCGCCTGGTGGATGCCCACACCGGCCTGCAGCATGGCTTTCACTGCATGACGCGCTGGCGCTGGCAGCGGTGCTTTCCGCCCGCCACGCAAACCGAGCCGGTGCGGCTCGCCAACCTGAACGGCAGCGGCAGCTTGATTCCCGCCCCCATCTACCGCGAACTCGGCGGCCTGGACGATGCGCTGTTCATCGACCACGTGGACACCGAATGGTCGTTCCGCGTGCTGGCTGCCGGCCATGCCTTGTACGGCATTCCGCAGGTCGGCTTTCTCCACCGCATGGGCGAAGCCAGCGTGCGCTTCTGGCTGTTCGGCTGGCGCGTGTGGCCCAGCCGCTCGCCACGGCGGCATTATTTTCTGTTCCGCAATGCCGTCATCCTGATGCGGCGGGATTACGTGTCCAGCGTGTGGAAAGCCTGGGCGGTGATCAAGCTGCTCGTCACCTTCACCGTGCATGCGCTGTCCGACCCTCGCCGCAAAGCGCAAATCCAAGCCATGCTGCGCGGCCTGCGTGACGGACTCGCAGCAAAAGCGGAACGCTGATGCGCCGCCCTGTCATTGGCCTCACGCTGCACTACCGCCACGCCGCGCTCACGGATCGCTGCGTGCAGAGCCTGCTCGCCGACGGGGCGGATGCCGTGCTCATCTGGGACAACACGGGCGACGGCGGCACGAGCGCCGAGGGCATCAGCGTGTGCCGGGACCAACCGGATCGGGTAGTGCTCGAGGAGTCACCCACCAACCTCGGCTTTGCCGCCGGCGTCAATCGCGGCATCGAGGCGATTCTCGCCCGCTGGCCGCAGGCATGGGTCTTTCTTCTCAACAACGATGCCGAAGTGCTACCCGGCGCCATCGACACGTTGCGGCAGGCGCTGGAGGCCAAATCCGATGCTGTTGTGGCCTATCCAGGCATGCAACAGGGCGCCGAGATATTCGGCGAGACGTTTTACCAACGTCATTTGGGTTTGTTCACAAAAAAAGCGCTGCCCGGGTCCATTCGTTACCCCAGCGGCTGCGCGCTTTTGATCGCCCCCGAGCGGATCGACTTGCCGCTTTTCGACGAGGATTTCTTCATGTACGGCGAGGACGTGATGCTCGGCGCCCGCCTTGGACCGCAGCGCATGGCGCACGTCACGGAGATTCTCGTCCGCCACGCCGGCAACGCCGGCAGCGGCCAGGGCTCCACCTTTTACGAAGAACGCATGGTCACGGCGCACTGGCTGCTGGCGCGCAAACTCGCGAAGAATCCGCTCGAACTCGGCCTTTTCTCTCTCGGTCGCGCACTTTCCTTGCCGGCGCGGGCGCTGCTGCGCGCCGTGCGCCACCGCAGCCTCGTGCCGCTCAGCGCGCTCTGGCGGGGCTGGCGTCTGGCTTTTCCCCGCTGCCGATGACGGCTTCGTTTGCGAGCAGGTTTTCCACTGCGGCCCAGACGTTCTCTGGCGAAATGGCCGCAATGCACGGATAAGGATCGTCGCCTTCCGCCTGGTAACGGCAGATCCAGTCGCAGCCGAAGCAGTCCATTTTGGCACTGACCACCGTCGGCAAGCGGCCAACGGGCGCCTCATGGGGGTCGTAGGGAAAGCAGCGACCATAATGCCCACCGCCAACGATCACCACAGCGGGGACGCCACAGGCAGCGGCAAGATGACAGACAGCGGAATCGTTACCCATCACCAGGCGGGCATGCGCGACCGCCGCCACCAAACCCATCAAGTCGGTGTTTCCGGCAAGGTTGACGACGCGCTCGCCGCACGTGCGGGCGATGGTTTCCCCCAAGTGGCGCTCCGCCTGAGTTCCGACCACGACGCACCGCCACTCCGGGCGGGCGGACAGGATGCGCACGATTATTTCGGTAAACCCGGCAACTGGCCAAGTCCTGTATCCGCGGCTCGCTCCGGGGGCGACGACGAAATACGGCCCGTCCAATGGAGCATCCAAGCCCGCTGCAAAATCCGTCGTCGGGCGGATCGCCGCCGGCTCAATGCCGATCGCCTGCAAAAACGCGCGATGGCGCACGCTCTGGTGCACGCCTGGCATTGCCGGCAACAGATGCGCGTAAAGCTGGCGATGCCACCACCGATCCAGCCCTGGTCGATCGGCAAACACGGCATCGAAGCCCCAGGCAGGCGCACCCAGGGCACGCACGCAGGCATCCTCGATGATGGCGTCGCGGGGATAAAAGTCGTGGTAGGTAACTTCGACGCCTAGTTGGCGCAAATGGCGCAATTTCTGGGCACGGTAAGAAAAATTGCGAAGGAATGCCTCCCGGTCGATGCCAATCAATTCGCAGTCGGGAAAGTGCCGCTGTGCCAGAGACAACACGGCTGCATTCAGCACCAGGATGACGCGCTTGTCATCCTCGAAAAGATGCCTCGTGAGCGCCTGCCCATAAGGCAGCCACAACACATAATCTCCAAGCAACCTGATATGCAAGATAGCGACGGCATTCGCACCGGGTTGCCATTTACACCGCCAAAGCGTCAGCGTATCGAACAGGCCGAAGGCGAAGAATTCGATGAGGCGTTTGGTTTTGCGCCAAAAAAGGCGCAGGGTTCTGCGCACGGAGATCGAGTCAGCGGCGAACAAGGGCTTCAATCTCCCAATCGAATATCTTTGGAATGGGCCGCAGGTCGAGCAACAAGCATAGGGATTTATGCAACAGACCGTGCAAATGCCAGCGGCCACGATTGAGCAGGCGCAATAAAGCGCGCACCGGATGGCGCCAGGACCAGAACAACAGAGGCGGCCGCTGGATGAACTCGATGTCGGCGACGCGGAAACCGGCTGCTTCCAGCACCTGCGGCAGCGAACGCTCGTTGAAATGCACCACATGGGTGAAATCGCCAAAGAGATGAGGCCCTGCTAACAAACAGGATGCATTCGGCACCCTAAGACTGAGATAACCACCCGGCTTGAGTACCCGGTAAAACTCGCCCAACAAGGGGATGGTGTGTTCGCGGGGAATGTGTTCGAGCACGTGGTGGAACAGGATGAGATCGACGCTTTGATCCGGCATCTGCGCGAGATGGTCGCGAACATCCGCATTCACGATGGCAATTTCCTCCGGCAGGCTGCGGCGGGCGATCTCAGCCAATTGCTTTGACAGTTCCACGCCGACCAGATTGCGGTAGCCGCTCTCCCACAGCAAGCCGAGCAGATAGCCGGTTGCGCACCCCGCATCGAGGATGTGTGCATCTTTGGGAATGCGGTCCAGCCAGCGCGGTAAACGGTCAAGATGAAGTTCGTTGACCACCTGATAAGAAACGTGCGCGCGATCAGCACCACCGTCTTTGTATTGCCGCTCGTAGTTCTGAAACAGTATTTCGGAAGGATCACGCATCAGAAAGCCTCTTTGACCTCGATAGGATGACGGCCGCCAGCAGCGCAAGGAGCACCGCTTCGACCAGATAGGATGCCGTTGCCGCGCCGCGCAGACCGGCCGCCGGCACCAGCCACAGGTTGAACAGGATGCCGGCCACGCCGCTCACGAGATAAATCGCCGTCAACACCGACTGGCGCCGCTGCTGCGCCACGACGGCATTGAGCAGGTTACGCACGAGCTGCAAGGCCGGCAGCAGGGCAAGCAGCATGACGAGGTGCGTCGTGTCCTCGAACCCTGCACCCAAGATGCGCGCGACCCAGGGCGCGAGCAGCACCAGCACGCCGCCGCCCAGCACGGCCGCCGCGCACAGGACGGCGCAGACCAGCCACAGTTGCCGCGCCGAATGCCGTCCGGCATAAAGACGCGGCCATAACGCTTCCTGCAAGGCTTGCAACGGCAGGCTGGCGAGATCGATCACCCGCTGCGCGACGCTGAAATTGCCCGCCTGCCCGTAGCTCGCCCGGGCGAGGAGCGGTTTGTTGAATTCAGCCTGCAGGCGAAACGACAGCGCCCCGATCGTGAAAGGGAAACTCTCGCGGGCCATCGCCCATGCGCGTTTCTTGGGCCAGATCGGCGCATGCTGGGTCACCAGCCGTCGCGCCAGCACGAAAGCGTAGAGCGCGCTGGCCATCGCATACACCCACAAACAACCCACCGCGCTGGCTTGGCCCGCGGCGGCATAGAGCAGCAGCCCGATCAGGCGGGCAAGCATCAGCCCCGTCAGGATGGCGCCGAAAGCGCCCACCCGATGCCGGGCCTGCTCGACCCGGGCGGCGAGTTCGACGAAAGAGGTTGTGCCGACATCGGCCAAGGCAAAGGCCGCGAGTGCGGCCAGCGGCACACGGGAAGGCAGGCTCCAGGCAAGAAGCGCCGTGGCCGCCAAGGAAGAGACGAGCATCGTCGGCCACCACAGCGCGAGCGCCATGCCCAGTTTCCGGGGCAGCTCTGCCGGCGCGCAGGCGCCGTCTCGCAGCAGCAGTACGGCCAGCCCCAATCCGGCGATGGGCGAGAAAAAACCGCTCACCGCCTGGGCCGTGACGAACAGGCCGTAGCCGTCCACCCCCAAGAGACGGGCGAGGAGGACGACCATCACCGCCTGCGCCGCGGTACGCAGCATCAGCCAGCCAAACAGCCCGCCACTCGCGCGCAGGTAGGCGCCGGGGCGCCAGCTCAGGAGGCGGAGCAGGATGGAGGGCATGATTGCCGTAGAGAGTGTGCATTGCCCGTGGCGTGTATCATGGCGGTCATCCGACGCGAGCAAGGTCGATCATCGCCCAGAGGAGGGGGCTGGATGAGAAGGATGACGGATGGGAAACGGAGCATTCATGCCCCGAACACTTCCTCCAGACGCTGCGCGTCGAGCACGCGGTCGGCCCAAGTCTCGAGCTCCTCGCTCGTGGCCGAGCGCAGGCGCTGCTGCGCCCAATCGGGCAGCGGCCCGAAACGACGGGTGAGCTGGCGTTGCAGCAGAAGGGATTCGCCTTCGAGCTTACCTTTCTGGACGCCTTTTTCCAGCCCCTGCTGTATCGCCTTCCGGGCGACTTCCTCTTCCCACTGCTTGAATCGTTCGGCCAGTTGCATGGTGATTTCCCCCAGGTCATGGGCTTCGGGTACGTCCAGTTCCGGACGCAGGTCGCGCAGTAGATATTCTCGAATCCAGACGGTGAGAAGGCGTTCGAGTTCCGCATCGCCGGCAAACCAGCGGTGCAGCACCGCGGTGAGCCGGGCCAGGTCTTGCGGCCATTGCTGGCGCTTGAGCCGCATGGTGGCCGCGACCACGTTCTTCAGCCCAGCGAGCGTCTCGTCACTATAGGCGTTCTCGTCGATGAGCACGTAGGCCAAGCGCGGCAGGTACTTGGCGAGCGTCTCGGGCGGGTTTTGGGGCAGGAGCTCGGCGAGGTCGGTGGCCGCACTCCAGCGTGCTTCGCCGGTGTAGAAGACGATGGGCAAAACCGGCGGCAGGCGTCTGCCCTGGATTTGTCCGCCCTTGATGAGGTCCTGATAGAGCAGCCCGACGTAGGTGAGGAGGCGCACCGCCATCCAGGGGTCGACACTACTCTGGAATTCGATCAGAAGATAGAGGTAGAGCCAGTCTTCGCCGGTCTTCACCCGCCAGATGACGTCATCGGCGCGCTCGCGCAGGTCGTCGCTCACGTAGCTGGCGGGGACTTTTTCCAGGGTACTGAAGTCGAGCCGCCCCAGACCTTCGGCGGGCAGGAACCCTTCGATGAGGTGCTGCACCACCTTGGGCGAGGAGAAGAGATGCTTGTAGCTCGCGTCGTGACGGGCATTCATGTTTGCCATTGTAATACGGGTTGCCACGTAACGCACGTGCGCCCAGGCTCGATCAAAAGCTCACAGCCTGCCCTCCACCGCCTCCCTCGGCAGCATGTGTTTCACGTCATACACCACCCCGCCCGCCTTCAGCCACGTCCGGATCGCCCCTGCTCCCATCTCGCGGTATTGGCGGTGCGCCACGGCGAGCACAATGGCGTCGTAGGTGCCGAGCTTTGGCTTCAGGGTGAGTTCGAGTCCGTATTCGTGCCGGGCTTCTTGCGGGTCGGCCCAGGGGTCGTGCACGTCGACGTTCATGCCGTAGTCTTGGAGTTCGGCGATGAGGTCGATCACGCGGGTGTTTCTGAGGTCGGGGCAGTTTTCCTTGAAGGTGAGCCCGAGCACGAGCGCGCGGGCACCTTCGACGGGGCGGCGGCGTTTGATGAGGAGCTTCACTACCCGGCCGGCGACGTAGGCGCCCATGGCGTCGTTGAGCCGGCGCCCGGCGAGGATGATCTCGGGGTGGTGCCCGACTTCCTGCGCTTTGTGCGTGAGGTAGTAGGGGTCGACGCCGATGCAGTGCCCACCCACGAGGCCGGGGCGGAACGGCAGGAAGTTCCACTTGGTGCCGGCCGCTTCCAGCACGGCCCGGGTGTCGAGGCCGAGCCGATCGAAGAGAATGGCGAGTTCGTTGATCAGCGCGATGTTGACGTCGCGCTGGGTGTTTTCGATCACCTTGGCGGCTTCGGCCACGCGGATGCTGGGGGCTTTGTGCGTGCCGGCGGTGATGATTTCGCGGTAGAGGGCGTCGACGCGCTCGGCGGCTTCGGGCGTGGAGCCGGAGGTGACTTTCTTGATGGTGGGCAGGCGGTGCTCGGGGTCGCCGGGGTTGATGCGCTCGGGGCTGTAGCCGACGGTGAAGTCGCGGTTGAAGACGAGGCCGGAGGCGCGCTCCAACACCGGTACGCAGTCTTCTTCGGTGCAGCCGGGATAGACGGTGGATTCATAGATGACGAGATCGCCCGGTTTGAGCGCTTTTCCCACCGTTTCACTGGCCGCGAGCAGCGCGGTGAGGTCGGGGCGTTTGTGCCGGTCGATGGGGGTGGGCACGGTGACGATGAAGACGGTGCAGCGCGCGAGTTCCGCCGCATCGTCAGTGACGCGGAGGTGGCGGGCGGCGGCGAGCTCTGCGGCCGAGACTTCGCGCGTGCGGTCGAGCCCGCGGCGCAGTTCTTCGATGCGGGTGCGCTTGAGGTCGTAGCCGATCACCGGGCGGCGCTTGCCGAATTCGACGGCGAGCGGCAGGCCGACGTAGCCGAGACCGATTACCGCCAAGGGGGCGGAAATGGCCGGGGAAGGAGGCTGATCAAGGGGTGAGTTCATGTTCGCCATTGTAGCCGACCTCTCATGAACCGGGCATTCGATTCTGCGGTTTGGACAGGCGCTCCACCACTTCTTCGAGGCTGGAAACCTGCTCCGCGCCGGGGAAAGCGGTGAGGTCCTTTTCCTGCCCCGGCAGCACGACGAGATAGAGCGATGGGATGCCGGCGGCACGGCCGGCTTCGAGATCGCTGAGCTTGTCGCCCACCAGGAGCGAACGGGACAAGTCGATGCCGTGCTCGCGGGCGGCGCGCAGGATCATGCCGGGTTCGGGCTTGCGGCAGGAGCAGACGATGGCATAGTCCGACACGCTGCCTTGGGGGTGATGCGGGCAGTAATAGATGCCGGCAAGCTCGATGCCCTGCTCGCGCAAGAAAGCGCACATCC
Source organism: Tepidiphilus thermophilus (assembly GCF_001418245.1). Lineage (NCBI taxonomy): Bacteria > Pseudomonadati > Pseudomonadota > Hydrogenophilia > Hydrogenophilales > Hydrogenophilaceae > Tepidiphilus > Tepidiphilus thermophilus. The sequence continues at coordinate 17,851 of NZ_LIPU01000015.1, read as the reverse complement.
GCTCGTGCAGGGCAAGGACGTCGGCTTCCGAGCACAGGCCGCGGGCGACGGCGGATTGATTGGTGATGACGACGAGGAGATAGCCTTGCTGCTGCAGCTGGCGCAGGGCATCGATCGCACCGGGCAGGAAGGAAAAGTCTTCCCAGCGATGGACGTAGCCGCGATCTTCATTGAGGACGCCATCGCGGTCGAGGAAGACGGCCGGTTTGCCGTTCATGCTCGGTCTCAACGCCCCTGCCCTCCTCTCATCTGCTCGAAGAGCTTGAGCACAGCGATCGAGTCTTCTTCGCCCAGGCCGGCGCCGACGAGGGCGTTGAACCACTGGGCGGCGGCGGCCGACAGAGGGGCCGGAACGCCGCTGCGGTGGGCTTCGTCGAGCACGATGCGCATGTCTTTCTGGTGCATCCAGGACTTGAAGCCGGGGCGGAAGTTGCGCGCGAGCATGCGGGCGCCGTGGTTTTCCAGCACGCGCGAGTAGGCAGAGCCGCCCAAGAGCGCCGTGCGCACGCGTCCGGGGTCGACGCCCTCGGCGCGGGCGAGGTTGAAGGCTTCGGCCACGGCCACCACGGTGACGCCGGTAAGGATCTGGTTGCAGGCCTTGGCGACCTGGCCGGCACCGCTTTCGCCGATCCAGGTGATGGTGCGCCCCATCGCCTCGAAGAGCGGCTGCGCCGTGGCGAAGGCGGCTTCGTCGCCGCCCACCATGAAGGTGAGCGTGCCCTCGATGGCGCCGGTTTCGCCGCCGGAGACGGGGGCATCGAGCAGGCGCACGCCGCGCTCGGCGAGCCGCGCGGCGATGCGTCGCGCTGCCTGGGGCGAAATGGTGCTGGAATCGACGTGGATGTGTCCCGGCTGGGCGCCGGCGGCCACGCCGTGCTCGCCCAGCGTGACTTCTTCCACGTCCGGGGCGTCGGCCACCATGGAGAAGGTGATGCGCACGGCGCGGGCGAGTTCGGCCGGAGAGTCGACCGCGATGGCACCGGCTTCGATGAGCGGCGCCATGGATTCGCGCCGGCGCGCCCAGACGTGCACGCGGTGCCCCGCGCGCAGGAGGTTGAGCGCCATGGGGCGCCCCATCAGACCAAGACCGATGAAACCGACATCCATGGGGAGTTCTCCTTTCGGGTGAAGCAGGATCAGGGCAAGGGAATCGGCTTGCCGACCGCGTATCCCTGCAAATAGTCGACACCCAACCGTTCGAGGGCTTGCGCGATCTCGGGGGTGCTGACGAATTCGGCCACGACCTGCATCGACGTTTCGTGGGCGAAATGGACTGCGGCGGCGACGACTCGCCGGACTTTTTCTTCTTGCACCACCTTGGTGACGAGCGAACCGTCGAGCTTGAGGTAATCGGGCGAGAGTTCGATGAGGGTGGCGAGGTTGGAGTAGCCGCTGCCGAAATCGTCGGCGGCAAGCTGTGCGCCATGGCGGCGGATGTCTTCGGCAAAGGCGCGCACGCGGGCGAAATCCTTGATCGCTTCGCTTTCGGTGATCTCGAAGATGATCTGCTCGCCTTCGTGCTTTTTCAATCGATCGAGAAGGTAGGCGTAAGTTTCGCCGTCGGCGAGATCGATGGCCGAGAGGTTGACGGAGATCTGGCTGCCGGTGCGCCGGGCCGCTTCCAAGGCGAGGTCGAAGACGCGGCGGGTGAGTCGGCCGTAATGGGCCGTGGGTTTGATGATGTCGAGAAAAGCGCCCGGAGAAAGGATCTGACCATTGCGGTCGTGCAGGCGCACGAGCGCTTCGTATTTGGGCACGGCCTGGGTGGCTCGCACAGGGACGATGGGCTGGAAATGGCAAAGGATGCGGGATTCGGCCAGAGCCGCCTTGACTTCGTTGATCCAGAAGCGGTTGTTGAGGTAGGACTGGTCCTGGGCGTTGAAGACGAGGATGCGGTCGCGCACCCCGCTTTCCTTGGCTTTGTGCAGCGCCGCATCGGCGAGCGCGAGCAGATGGTCATCGCCCATGGCGATGCCGAAATAGAGGTCGATGTCGACTTCCTCGCCGTCCATCCCGGGCATGGGCAGACTGCGCAGCGCACGGCCGGCGGCGAGCAGTTCGGCCTCGAAGGCGGGAAGCGCCAGCCCGTCGGGCGGGATGAAGGCGAAACCGGCGCCATAGTTGCGATAGATGCGGATACCGAGCGGCTGGAGTCGCTGCTGCAGACGCACGGCCAGTTCGATGATCAACCGGTCGCCCGCCTCGAAACCGTAGTAGTCGTTGATCGACTTGAAGGCGGCGATGTCGGCCAAGGCAAGGAGGCGGCAGTGACCGCGTTCGAGGTCTTCGATGAGCTGGTTGCGGTTGGGCAGGCCGGTAAGGCGGTCGGTGCGCTGCTGCTCGAGGAGCTGCTGGCTGACGATGATCTCGGTGATGTCCTCGGCGATGCCGATGTATTCGACGGTGTCGCCGTTCTCGTCGAACAAGGGGATGATGGTCGCCTTGAGATAGTAGGTGCGCCCTTCCTTGCTGCGGTTCTGGATGATGCCGCGCCAGATCTGCTTGTCCTCGAGGGTGCGCCATATCTCTTCATAGACCGCCCGCGGCATGTCGGGGTGGTGCAGGAGGCGGTGCGTGTGGCCGATGAGCTCTTCGGCCCGATAGCCGCTGACGCGCTCGAAGAGGGCATTGACGTAGGTGATGCGCCCTTGGAGGTCGGTGCGCGAGACGATGGCGCTCTGATCGAGGGCGTAGCGGTACTGTTCGAGAAAGGTGAGGGAGTGGGAGAGCTCCTGGGAGGTGACGTCGCTCAGGCGGGCGAGGGCGCGCAGCGTGAGATTGGGTTCGGGCAGATGGCGCGGCAAGGAGATGGGGCGCGGCCGGATCGTGTCCGTCTCGGCGAGCACCACCAAGGTACAGGTCATGTTGAGCAGGCGGTTGTCGCCGGGAAGGTGGAAGAATTCGCCGTAGGTGAAGAATCCCGCCGCCGGCGCCAGGGCAGCGAGGGGGGCGAGTTCGAGCGGGGTGTGTTCCCCCAGGTAGAGCCGGCGGCCGAGGCAGGAGAACACATAGACGGCTTCGGCGGGCACGCTGCGGCTAAGCTGCTGGGCGGTGGCGTGGGCGCGCTCGAGGAGGGTGAAGATGTCGCCGACGCCGAAGCGCACCGGCTGTTCGGGGCGCAGGGTTCCACCGAAGCGCAAGGCGCCATCCTCGCTCAGCCCTACGGGCAGACGGGCGACGTCGAGGCCGCGCTGACGGGCGATGAGGGGAAACGCGGCCAGCGACAGGGGGATCTGCTGCAGGACTTCTTCGCCGAGGTAGTGGCGGTACACGTCGAGCACGGGCTTGCCGTCGATTTCATGGACGTATTCCCCGTGGCTGCGCGTCAGACGCATGGGCTTGCCCGCCGGGGTGAAGTTGAGGAGCGACTCGGTGCGCAGGCGCAAGCGCTCCCCGCTCAGGGCGGCGAGCACTACGCCGCGCGAGTGGACGTCGTTGCCGTGGATGACGAAAGAGCCTCGAAAGAGGACGGTGTCGGCAGCGATGCCACCGGCCACGACCAGATCGGGGGCGGTGCGCGCGAGCCCTTCGAGGAAGGCTTCGGGATTTTCATGCAGGATGTTGCCGAAGGCGAGCAGGAGCCGGACTCCACGGGCGGCGAGTTCGGCGCCGAGCCGCTCTCCATCCGCGGCCTCGGCCTGGGGGAGGTAGCGCGTCTCGATCTGCGTGTGCTCGAAGATCGACACCGAGAGCACGATGCCTTCGTCGTGGACGCGCTCCCCAGCGATCGCGCCGGCCGTGGAGGCGCCGATCACGGCAAAACCGCGCAACGCCTGCAGGCGCTCGAGCACGGGACGCACCTGCTGCGGTTCGGCCGCCGCCGTGAAGACCTGGACGAGCCCCCGCCGGCGGGCAAGCCCGTGCGTGGCGATGAACGCCTCGAGTTCGGCGGCGTCGCGATAGACGTGGAGAAGGTGTTCCATCGGGTCCTCGGTAGGCGGGGAGAGGCCCCCGCCGACAAGGCGTAACTATAACCCGACGAACGTCTATTCCTCCCCGTGCATGACGATCACGCGCGGAAGGAGTGCTGCAGCCCCTCTTCGGCCTGTCGCGCGACTTCGAGGAGGAGTTTCGCCTTTGCTTCGCTGTCGCCGGCCCGCTCGGCCGCCCCGTCGGCCGCCTGCGCCGCCTGTTCGACCTGCTGGGCGAGCAGCTGCGCCGCCTTGGCTTGTTCCTCGATGGCGTGCGACATGGAAGAGACCGCCTCGCGCGCCGCGTCGATCGCCGAGGAGATGGCGCGCAGTTCGCCTTCGACGCTGGCGGCGAGCGTCTCGCCCTCCTCGACCCGCTCGCGCACCTGGGCCATCTGGGCGCCGGCGTCGTTGGATTGCTGCTGGACCTGGTCGATGATCTCGCGGATCTCGCGGGTGGACGCAGCGGTGCGTTCGGCAAGCTTGCGCACTTCGTCGGCGACCACGGCAAAGCCGCGCCCGTATTCTCCGGCCCGCGCGGCTTCGATGGCGGCGTTCAAGGCGAGCAGATTGGTCTGGTCGGCGATTTCCTGGATCGCCTGGGCGATCGAGGAGATGCGCTGCGCCTGTTCGATGAGGGCCGAGACGGCCGTTCCCGCCCGTTGCGTGATCTCGACGATGTCGCGCATCTGGTGCGCCGTGCGCTCGATGATGGCCACGCCAGTGAGGCTGCGCTGCTGCGATTGCGCGGCGCGCTCGTCGGCGAGGTGAGCCATTTCGTTGAGCCGGTCGATGTTGGCCGAGAGTTCCTCGATGGCGGCGGCCATCTTCTCCGCGTTCTCGGCGGCCAAGGCGGCGGCACGGCGGGCTTCGGCCGCGTCCGTGCTTTGTTCCTCCGCGGCGGAGCGCACCCGGGCCAAGACGGCTCGCTGGGCGAGGACCAGGTCGCGGATGGCGTCGCGCAGGCGCCCGATGGCGGCGATGATGCGGCCGAGTTCGTCGTCGGAGGCAGGCGGCAATACCGCGGTGAGATCACGCCGGTCGACCACCGCGCCCACCGCCTCTTCAGCCTCGGCCAAGCGGCGGCGCAGCATGCGATCCATCATGATCCCCAAGACCAGCGCGAAAGCAACCATCGCTGCCGAAGAGACCGTCACCATGGTGGACCAGAACGCCGCCTCGCGGCGATATTTTTCGAATTCCTCGTCGTTGGCCTTTTCACGCCAGGCGATACGCTTTTCTAGCCTCGCCTTGAGGTCGCGCCAGGCGGGGTTGAGCTCTCGCAGCACGATTTGACGCGCCTGCTCGATGTCGCCCCGATCGACCGCCGCCTGCAAGCGCTGCACCGCCGGCACGACGCGGTTCTTCCAGTCGCTGACCATCCCCTGCAGGTCTTCGCGGACTTCCTTGCGCCGGGCCTTGGCAATGACCCCTTCGAGCAGGCGGGGGAATTCCTCCAGCGTCCTGGACAGGTTCTCCTTAGCTTGGGCATCTTCAGGCAGCAGCACGATGCCCCGGGCCGCGGCCTGCAGCTGGATGCCGGCGCGGTTGGCTTCGCGCATGTCGACGGTATTGGGCAGGATGGTCGTCTGCGTCGTGAGCAGGTGGCCGGCGAGCATGTCGCGCGTGTACCAGGATACCCAGCCCGTGGCCGCACTGCCGAGCACGATTGCTCCCATGCTGGCCATGAGGGCGGTGCGTAGTTTGAGCGCCATCGCTTTGCTCCCAGAGATTCGAGGTTCGACTGTGTGGGTTATCGACCATTGGGGGAAAAACTTGAGCCCCTGCCGGCCCTGACACGAACTTTTGTCTCACTGCAGCATCCGAATGGGCAAGACGGAGCATGCTATGATCGATCATTTGGATTTGCTCGGGGAATATCGGTGATCGTCGTCGATCTGCTATGCGCTTCGGCGCATCGTTTCGAGGGGTGGTTTCCCTCGGCCGAAGCGCTGGAGGCGCAACTGGCCCAAGGCGCGGTGCGCTGCCCGCTGTGCGGCAGTGCCGAGGTGCGCCGCTTGCCCAGCGCCCCCTACGTGCATACCGGCGAGCGCGGCGCAGACACGCCCGAACCGTCCCCGCCCGCTCCGGCCCCGGCCACGGTCGCACCCGATCCGCAGCGCCTGGCGCAGCTGTGGCAGACCCTGCGCGCGCTGGGGCGGCAGGCCGAGGACGTGGGGGTGCGCTTCCCCGAAGAGGCGCGCCGCATTCACCGCGGCGAGGCCGATGCGCGCCCCATCCGCGGCCAGAGCAGCACGGAAGAATTCCTCTCCTTGCTCGAGGAAGGCATCGAGGTTCTGCCGCTGCCGCCGCTCGACGAGGAGATGCACTGATTCACGGGCTCTCAATGCGCTTCGGCATCGAGCCGCGCCGCCAGCGCCTGCAGCTCGCTGGAGATCGTCACGGGATACGGCGGGGCGTCTTCGAGCGCGCGCAGCGGTTCCGGTAGCAGGCGCAGCTGGGCAGCGGCGTAGGTGCGGGCCGCCGTGAGCCCGGAAAGGGTGTCGAGCCGGCGCCCGCCACGCATCACCGGCACGAGGAGCGGTTCCCCTTCCTGCGCTTCGTGCGCCAGCCCCACCACGTCGCCCGCCATGCGGCCTTGGGCATCGTAGCGGCGCCACACTTGTTTTCGCCCCGGCCAGGTCGCCTTGCCGGCCGAGCGCTTGCGCCGCGGTTTGCCGGCGTACTCTTCGAGCTTGTAGGCGCAGTCGAGATAGGGCACGTCGGCGGAGGTGTCGAGCTTGGTGCCAATGCCGAAGCCGTCGATGGGCGCACCTTGGGCGAGCAGCTCGCGCACACGGTATTCGTCCAGATCGCCGCTGGCGAAGACGATGGTGCGCTGCAAGCCCCCCTCGTCGAGGATGCGGCGCACGCGGCGGGCGAGTTCGCCCAGATCGCCGCTGTCGATGCGCACCCCCAGGATGCGGATTCCCTCGGGTTCGAGTTCCTTGGCGAGCGCCACCACCTTGCGCGCGGCCGCTTCCGTGTCGTAGGTGTCGATGAGCAGCACCACGTTGCCGGGTTGCGCCCGGGCAAACCCGCGGAAGGCCTCCAGCTCGTCGTCGTGCGCCTGGATGTAGGAATGCGCCATGGTACCGTAGAGCGGGATGCCATAGCGCCGGCCGGCGAGCACCGTGGCCGTGCCGGCAAAGCCGGTGAGCCAGGCAGAACGCGCCGCCAGCACCCCGGCTTCCGCGCCGTGCGCGCGGCGCAGGCCGAAGTCGACGAGCGTCTTGTCCGGGGCAACCAGCACCGAACGCGCGGCCTTGGAGGCGATGAGGATTTGCAGGTGCAGCAGGTTGATGAGCCGGCTCTCGATGAGCTGGGCCTGCGGCAGGGGCGCGGTGATGCGCACCACCGGTTCGTTAGGGAAGAAGACCGTACCCTCGGGCATGGCGTCCACGTCGCCGGTGAAGCGCCAATCGGCCAGCCAGTCGAGGAATTCCGGCGAGAAGCGTCCGCTCGCGCGCAGCCAGTCGATCTCGTCGGTGCCGAAGCGGGCCTGTTCGAGGAACTCGACCAGCGGCTCGATGCCGGCGGCGACGAGGAAGTTGCGCCCCGGGCGCAGTTTGCGCACGAAGAGTTCGAACACGGCGGTATCGTGCATGCCGCGCTCGAAATAGCCCTGCAGCATGGTGAGCTGGTAGAGATCGGTCAGAAGCAGGCTGTGTTCGCTGTCCATCGAAGATCCTTTCTCCCATTCATTTTTCTGCTTGCCTCTCACCCCTTGATGCACACCAGGGGCACGAGCTTGGCCACCTTGCGCGCGAGCCCGGCGCGGTCGGCCGCATCGACCACGGCGCTCACGTCCTTGTACGCTTCGGGCGCCTCTTCGGCCACACCGCGAAACGAGGGGCTGCGCACGATCACGCCGCGGCGCGCGAGCGATTCGACCACTTCCCTTCCCTGCCAGCGCTTGAGCGCCTGCTGCCGGCTCATTGCCCGTCCGGCGCCGTGGCAGGCGGAGCTGAAGGCGAGCGCCTCGCTCTCGCGGGTGCCGACGAGTACGTAGGAAGCCGTGCCCATGCTGCCGCCGATGAGCACCGGCTGACCCACGGCACGCAGCGCCTCGGGCAGTTCCGGATGCCCCGGACCGAAGGCGCGCGTCGCCCCCTTGCGATGCACGTAGAGCGTACGCTTGCGCCCGTCGACCTCGTGCGTCTCCACTTTACAGGTGTTGTGCGAGACGTCGTAGAGCAACGGCAGCGACAGGCCGGTGAAGAATTCGGCGAAGACCTTGCGGGTGAGGTGGGTGAGGATCTGGCGGTTGGCGAGCGCGCAGTTGATGGCCGCGCGCATCGCCCCCAGATAGCGCTGCCCCACGGGCGAAGTGATGGGCGCACAGGCCAACTCCCGGTCCGGCAAAACGATGCCGTAGATCTTCGCCGCCAGCGCCATCTCCTTGAAGTATTCGGTGCCGATCTGATGCCCCAGTCCCCGAGAACCGCAGTGGATGCTCACCACCACCTGATCGCGCACCAGACCAAAGACCGCCGCCGTGGCCTCGTCGTAGATCTCGGCCACGCGCTGCACTTCGAGGTAGTGGTTGCCCGAGCCGAGCGTGCCCATCTCCTCGCGCTGGCGCTTCTTCGCCTGCGCCGAGACGGCCTTGGGATCGGCCCCGGCCATGCAGCCGTGCTCCTCGATGCGCTCCAGGTCGGCCGCTTCGCCGTAGCCCTGCGCCACTGCCCAGCGCGCCCCGCCGCGCAGCATGGCATCCATTTCGGAATCCGACAGGCGAATCTGACCCGTGCTGCCCACCCCGGCCGGAATCGCCGCGAAGAGCGCTTCGGCCAAGGGCTCATGAACTTCGAGGATCGCTTCGACCGGCAGGCCCGTGAGCAGGCAGCGCACGCCGCAGCTCACATCGAACCCTACCCCTCCAGCCGACACCACGCCGCCCTCGTCCGGATCGAAAGCGGCCACCCCGCCGATGGGAAAGCCATAGCCCCAGTGCGCATCGGGCATGGCGTAAGAGGCGCGCACGATGCCGGGCAAGGTGGCAACGTTCGTCGCCTGCTCGCGCACCTTGTCGTCCATCGCCTGCAGCAGCGCCTCGTCGGCGAAGATCTCCACCGGCACGCGCATCGCTCCGCGCGGCGCGAGCCGCCAGTGACAGGGGCCGAGTCGCTCGAAGCCTTTCAGGTCCATGACTTTTCTCCTACACGTCCACGACGCATTGTGCGATCCATTCTGCTCCCTGCCGCGCCACCTCGAGCGCGGTGAAGGTCGCCCCCTTGGGTTCGACCGCCGGCTGGTGCCGCGACCGATCCACGGGTTCGCCCCAGGCGGTGGCTTCCAGCCGGTCGCCCTCGATGCGGACCTCGTAGCGGGAAAAGAGCATGCGGCGCGTGGCCATCTCGTAGATCAGGGCGTTGAGCCAATCCACGAAAAGGAACTCCGGATCGGGCGCCTGGCAGCGGATCGTCACCGGGATGCGCGGCGCGACGAGGGCCGGATCGGTGACGATGGCCGTGAGCGCGAGTCCCGCCTGCGCGAACGCCTCGGCGAGCGTCGCCCCGCGCCCGCGCACGCCGATGTCCGCTTCGTGTTCGAAATGCTCCCAGCCGTTCATGGTTCTCCTGGATGCTCCATGGAAGGCGCATCCTGCCGCCATGCCTGAGGCACTTGCGCCGCCTGCAACAGGCGCCGCGCCAAGTTGCCGCACACCAGCTCACACAGAGCATAGACAGAAGGATCGGCGATGCGGTAATAGACCGTAGTGCCCTGGCGCCGGCGCTCGAGCAGACCGTGCTTGGTCATGAGCGAGAGGTGGCGCGAGATGTTGGCTGCAGTATAGCCGCAGCGCTGGGCGATTTCACCGACACTGCGTTCCCCTTCCTGCAGCAGGTTGAGGATGTGCAGGCGCGTGGGCTCGGAGAGCACCTGGAAGTAGCCGGCGACCTGGGTCATGATTTCAGAAGGAATTTTTTCCATCGTCGGGCTCCATTGCGACGGCAGGTAGCGCGATTCGAACACTAGTTGACTATTTAGTCAAACGATTAAATAATAAAGCCGAAGAACGCCCGCCAGGAGAGGGAGGAGAACATGGGACCGAGGCGCATCGTCATGCTGACGTTGCTCGCCTGCACGCTGAGCCATGGCACGGGGCTGCTGGCAGCGCCCGAAGCCGGGCTCGAAACGGTGGTCGTGCAAGCCGAGCGCGACTCCGCGCACCACAGCGCCGAGGGCACGGTCGAGGCGGTGCGCGACACGCTGATGACGGCGCAGGTGGCCGGTGTGATCGTCTCCCGGTCGGCGGAAGTGGGCCAGCGCGTACGGGCGGGTGAAGAACTGGTGCGCATCGATCCGCGCGCCGCCGAGGATCAGGCCGCCGCCAGTGCCGCCCAGGTCCAGGCCGCGCGCGCCGAGCTGCAGGTCGCCCTCAAGGAGTACGAGCGCCAGCGGCGCCTCTTCGAGAAAGCCTACATCAGCGAGGCGGCGTTCGACCGCGCCCGCGCCCAGCGCGACGCGGCCCAGGCGCGCGTGGCCGCGCTCGAAGCACAGGCCAAGGCCGTACACACCCAGGCGGGCTATCATCGGGTCACCGCCCCCTACGACGGCATCGTGAGCGAAGTGCCGGTGGTGCTGGGCGAGACGGCGCTTCCCGGCCGGCCCTTGGTGCGCCTCTACGATCCGGGGGCGCTGCGCGTCACCGCCGTCGCCGCCCAGGGCGAGGCGGCCACGCTGGTAGCGGAAGGAACCGTGGACGTAGAGATTCCCGGATTCCCCGCCCTGCATCTTCCCGCCGAGCGGGTGCAGATTTTCCCCGCGGCAGACCCTTCCACCCATACGGTGCAGCTGCGCCTGCCGCTCCCTCCCGAGGTGCGCGGCCTCAAGCCGGGGCTCTTCGCGCGGCTCTCCTGGCGCAGCTCGGGCGCAGCCGCAGGCCAGCGTTTCCTCGTGCCGGCGAGCGCCGTGGTGCGCCGCGCCGAACTCACCGGTCTCTACGTGCTCGACCGCGACGGCAAGCCGTTGCTGCGGCAGGTGCGCCTGGGACGGGTCGAAGGCGAGCGCGTCGAAATCCTCAGCGGCGTGGAAGAAGGCGAGCGCGTGGTGACGAACCCCGAACTCGCCGCACGGGAACGCTGAGATGGACGCCCCGCGCCCGCTCGGCCTCTCCGGCCGCATCGCTGCGCAATTCCAGAGCGCGCAGATCACACCGCTGCTCGCGCTCATCGCCTTGCTCATGGGGCTCTTCGCCGTGCTGGTCACGCCGCGCGAGGAGGAGCCGCAGATCAACGTGACCATGGCCAACGTCCTCATTCCCTTCCCCGGGGCGGCGGTGGCCGACGTCGAACAGATGGTGGCTTCGCCTGCCGAACAGGTGCTCGCCCAGATAGAGGGCATCGAGCACGTCACCTCCGTCTCGCGCCCGGGTCTGGCCATCCTCACGGTGCAGTTCAAGGTGGGCGTGCCGCGCATCGTGGCCCTGGTGCGGCTGCACGACACGCTGCGCACCCACACCGACTGGCTGCCGCGCGACCTGGGCGTGCTCGAACCGATCATCAAACCCAAGGGTATCGACGACGTGCCCATCGTCACGCTCACGCTCTACGCCACCGAGCCGCGGCAGGGCGCGTTCGATCTCGAGCGCGTCGCCCACAGCATGGAGATCGAGCTCAAGCGCGTGCCCGGCACGCGCGAGGTGCAGACGATCGGCGGCCCCGGGCGCGCCGTGCTCGTACGCCTCGATCCGGTGAAGATGGCCGGCAGCGGCGTCACCGTCCAGGATCTCCACGCCGCCCTGCGCTCGGCCAACGTCGGTCTGCCGGCGGGGGAACTGGTGCAAGGAGATGCCACCGTCGCCGTGGAAACCGGGCCGTTCCTTGCCAGCGCCGAGGAAGTGGGCGAGCTGGTGGTGGGCGTGCATGAGGGTCGTCCGGTCTTCCTGCGCGAGGTGGCCGAGGTGCAAGACGGTCCTCCGCCGCCCGAACGCTACGTCTGGCACGGCCGCGCCGAGGCGGCGGGCGGTGGGGAATTCCCCGCGGTGACGATCGCCGTCACGAAGAAACCCGGCGAGAACGCCATCGATGTGGCCGAGGCGGTGATCCATCGCGCCGAGGCGCTGCGCAACACCCTCGTGCCCGCCGGCGTGGAGCTGGCGGTGTCACGCAACTACGGCGTCACCGCCAACGACAAGGCGCAGACGCTCATCAAGAAACTGCTCTTCGCCACGGCTTCCGTGGTGGCGCTCGTCTTCTTCGCCCTGGGGCGGCGCGAGGCGGCCATCGTGGGGCTCGCCGTGGCGCTCACGCTCATGGCCACGCTCTTCGCCTCCTGGGCCTGGGGGTTCACGCTCAACCGCGTCTCGCTCTTCGCGCTCATTTTCTCCATCGGCATCCTGGTCGACGACGCCATCGTGGTGGTGGAGAACATTCACCGCCACCACCTGCTGCAGCCCGATGCGCCGCTCGTACGCCTCATCCCGGTCGCGGTGGACGAAGTGGGCGGACCGACCATCCTCGCCACGCTCACGGTGATCGCGGCGCTGCTGCCCATGGCCTTCGTCACCGGCCTCATGGGCCCCTACATGAGCCCCATCCCGATCAACGCCAGCATGGGCATGCTCATTTCGCTCGCCATCGCCTTCACCGTCACGCCTTGGCTGTCGCGCCTGTGGTTGCGCGGACACGGGCAAGCCAAGGCCGGTCTCGGCGAGCGCATCGCCCCGTTCTTCGAGCGCCTCTTTCAGCCGCTGCTCGACGCGCAGCGCGGGGCGAGGAACCGGGGGCTGCTCGCGCTCTTCATGCTCGCGGCGATCGTCGTATCGCTCGCGCTGCCGGCCACCGGGCTCGTGCTCATGAAGATGCTGCCTTTCGACAACAAGTCCGAATTTCAGGTGGTGGTGGACCTGCCCGCCGGCACGCCGCTCGAGCGCACTGCGGCGGTGCTGCACGAACTGGGGGCGTTCCTCGCCCGCCAGCCCGAGGTGACCGATTACCAAGCCTACGCCGGTACCGCCTCGCCCATCAACTTCAACGGCCTCGTGCGCCAGTACTACCTGCGCGCCGGCGACGAGGTCGGCGATATCCAGGTGAATCTCGTCGACAAGCACCTGCGCCACGAGCAGAGCCACGCCATCGTCACGCGCCTGCGTCCAGCGCTGCAGGAGATCGGCCGGCGCATGGGCGCCAACGTCAAAGTGGTGGAAGTGCCGCCGGGCCCGCCGGTACTCTCGCCCATCGTCGCCGAGGTCTATGGCCCGGAAGCCGCCGGGCGGCGTGCCGTGGCCAAGGCCATGCGCGCCGTGTTCGAGCGCACCGAGGGCATCGTCGACATCGACGACAGCACGATCGCCGAGGCCCCGAGAAAGCTGCTCCTCGTCGACCGGCGCAAGGCGGCGCTTGCCGGCGTCTCGCAACAGGCGATCGTCACCACCCTGCAGGCGGGCCTTGCCGGGCTGCACTCGGCCTATCTGCACGATGCGAGCAAATACCCGGCCCCCGTACTGCTGCAGCTGCCCGCCGAAGCCCATGGCGAGCTGGACGCGCTGCTGCGGCTCGCCGTGCGCGGGCCCGACGGGCGGCTCGTGCCGCTGCGAGAACTCGTCACGGTGAGCGACACGCTGCGCGAAGAGCCCATCTACCACAAAGACCTCCTGCCGGTGGTCTATGTCGTCGGCGACATGGCCGGACATATCGACAGTCCCCTCTATGGCATGTTCGCCATGCGCGGGGCGATCGGCGAGATCGTCGCTCCCGACGGGGGGCACCTGGAGGAGCACTTCATCCGCCAGCCCGAGGATGCGCTGCGCGGCTACAGCTACAAATGGGATGGCGAGTGGCAGATCACCTACGAGACTTTTCGCGACATGGGCGCCGCCTACGCCGTGGGGCTGATACTCATCTACCTGCTGGTGGTGGCGCACTTCGGCTCCTATCTCGTGCCGCTCGTCATCATGGCGCCGATTCCGCTCACCCTCGTCGGCGTGATGCCAGGGCACGCGCTCCTGGGGGCGCAATTCACCGCCACCAGCATGATCGGCATGATCGCGCTCGCCGGCATCATCGTGCGCAACTCTATCCTGCTCGTCGACTTCATCCGGCTGCAGGTGCGCGAGGGCGTTCCGCTCGAGCACGCCATCGTACGCTCGGCGATCACGCGCGCCCAGCCGATCCTGCTCACGGCGCTGGCGGCCATGATCGGCGCGCTCTTCATCCTCGATGATCCGATCTTCAACGGCCTGGCGATCTCGCTCATCTTCGGCATCTTCGCCTCGACCCTGCTCACCCTCGTCGTCATCCCCACCCTCTATTACATGGCTTATCGTCGTTCCCGTCCCGACCAAGGAGAACCGTCATGACGTCCTGGCGCATCGTCCGCATCATCGCCGGCACTTTCATCCTCGTCTCGCTGCTCTTGGGCGCGCCCGCGAGCCCCTTCTTCATGAGCCAATGGTGGCTCGCCTTCACCGCCTTCGTCGGCCTGAACCTGATGCAGAGCGGATTCACCCGCTGGTGCCCCCTGGAAATCTTCCTGCGCAAGCTCGGCGTGCCGGGCGGCTGCTGAAACCGGAGGACGCCGCGATGCGCCTGTCTCCCTGGTCGGCCCTGCTGCTCGCCTTGCCTCTGCCCACGGCGCACGCCCTCGATTTGATGGAAGCCTGGCAAGCGGCACGCGAGCACGACCCTCGCATGGCGATGGCCCAGTCTTCGCTGGAGGCGGGCCGCACCCAGCGCGAACAGGCACGCGCCCTATGGCGTCCGTCGGTGAGCGTGGGCGGCGGCGCCGGGGTGCGCTCGCTCGAATCCAACACGCATGGGGCCTACTTCGCCGCCCCCGGCATGGCACCCTCCGAGCACGTCACCTTCAAGACCTCGATCGACAACGGCACCGCCACCCAGTGGAACGTCACGGCGCGCCAGCCACTCATTCACGGTGAGCGCTCGGCGCAGAGCGAACAGCTCACGCTCGGCGCGGACGCCGCCGAAGTCGAATGGCTGGGTGCGCGTCAGGAGCTGATGCTGCAGGTGGTCGAGAGTTACTTCCAGCTCGTCGTGGCCGAACGCCGGCAGGCACTATTGCGCCGCCAGCTGGAGGCGGTGGAACGGGCACTCGCCGAGGCCAAGGATCGTTACGCCGCGGGTGACCTGCCCATCCTCGACACGCACGAGGCCACCGCCCGCGCCCGCACCCTGCAGGCGCAGCTCGTGGCCGCCGAGAGCGAACGGGAAGTAGCGCTGGCAGCGCTCGCCGACGCCACCGGCCTGGAGCCAGAGCGGCTCGATCCCCTGCCGCCTTCGGCCAGCGTCTTGTCCCCCGAACCGCTCGAACCGCTCGCGCACTGGCAGGAGGTGGCGCTCGCTGCCAATCCCCTGCTGCGCCAGGCGCAGGCCAAGGTCGAGATCGCGCACAAGGAAGTAGAAAAATACCGTGCAGCGGCCGATGCCACGGTCGATCTCGTCGCCCAGGCCGGGCGCGACTACGTGAGCGGCGACGGCGATTACGGCTCGTCCAGCGTCGAGCAGACGCAGCACGTGATCGGCGTACAAGTTAACATCCCCCTCTACACGGGGGGATTGCGCAGCGCCAAGCGGCAAGAGGCGCTCAAGCTCGAAGACCGGGCCCGGGCCGAGCTCGAATGGATACGCCAGCAGGTGGGGCAACAGGTGCGCGCCGCCTGGCTCGCGCTGCAGACGGCCCACGCGCGCGTGACCGCGCTCGAAGAGGCGGTCACGGCGAGCGAAGCGCGCCGCGACGCCACGCGCCTGGGGCACGAAGTCGGAGACCGCACTACGCTCGACCTTTTGAATGCCGAGAACGATCTCGACGCAGCGCGGCTTGCGCTGCTGCAGGCACGAACCGAGGTCCTTCAGAACCGCCTGAAGCTCCAGGCGCTCGCCGGCCGGCTGGACGAAGAACGGCTCGCGGCGGTCGACGCCGCGCTGCAACGCTGATTTTCACGAGGAGAGGAGAGACACACCATGGCCCACATCGTCATCATCGGCGCCGGTACCGGCGGAATGCCCTGCGCCTACGAAATGCGCGAGCGGCTCGGAAAGACCCACGACGTCACGCTCATCAATGCCGTCGACTACTTCCAGTTCGTACCCTCCAACCCCTGGATCGCCGTGGGCTGGCGGCAGCGCGATGCCACCACCTTCCCCATCAAACCCTATCTCGACAAGAAAGGCATCGGCTTCATCGGCCAGCCCGTGACGCGCATCGACGCCGAGGGCAACGCCGTCGAGACCGCCGACGGACAGCGCATCGGCTACGACTACCTCGTCATCACCACCGGCCCCAAGCTCGCGTTCGAGGAAGTCCCTGGTGCCGGCCCGGAAGCCTACACCCAGTCGGTGTGCACGGTCGACCACGCCGAAAAAGCCTGGCAGGAATACCAGAAATTCCTCCAGGATCCGGGTCCGGCCATCGTCGGCGCCTTGCCCGGCGCCTCCTGCTTCGGCCCGGCCTATGAATTCGCTTTCATCCTCAACAAGGACCTGCAACGGCGCAAGCTGCGCAGCAAGGTGCCCATCACCTTCGTCACCAGCGAGCCCTATGCCGGTCACCTCGGCCTGGGCGGCGTGGGCGACTCGAAGCTGATCATGGAAAGCGCCATGCGCAGCAACGACATCAAGTGGATCACCAACGCCAAGGTCACGCGCGTCGAAGACGGCAAGATGTTCGTCACCGAGGTCGATGAGGCCGGCCAACCCAAAAAGGAACACGAACTACCCTTCAAGTTCAGCATGATGATCCCCGCCTTCAAAGGGGTCGATGCCGTGGCCGCCGTCGATGGATTGTGCAATCCGCGCGGGTTCGTGCTCATCGACGAATACCAGCGCAGCAAGAAATACCGCAACATCTTCGCCGCCGGCGTGTGCGTGGCCATTCCCCCGGTGGAAGTCACGCCCGTTGCCACCGGTGCCCCCAAGACCGGCTACATGATCGAGACCATGATCTCGGCCATCGTCGAGAACATCGCCGCCGAACTCTCGGGTAAGCCGACCACCGCCAAGGGCAGCTGGAATGCCATTTGCCTGGCCGACATGGGCGACACGGGCGCGGCTTTCGTGGCGCTGCCACAAATCCCGCCGCGCAACACCAACTGGTTCAAGATGGGCAAGTGGGTGCACCTCGCCAAGATCGCCTTCGAGAAGTACTTCCTCTACAAGATGAAGACCGGCAGTTCCGAACCGATCTACGAGAAGTACATCCTCAAGCTCCTGGGCGTGGAACGACTGGGGCAATGAGGCGGCTGCGCCAAAGCGAAAACGCCGACCCGCTCGAATAGAGCAGGGTCGGCGTAACGGTAAAGATGGAGCGGGAAACGAGACTCGAACTCGCGACCCCGACCTTGGCAAGGTCGTGCTCTACCAACTGAGCTATTCCCGCATAGATTCTGGAGGCGCGGGCCGGAATCGAACCGACGTCCAAGGATTTGCAGTCCTCTGCATAACCACTCTGCCACCGCGCCGTAGACGCCGATTCCTCACGGACACGCGCCCGAAGTAACCGGTTGGAGCGGGAAACGAGACTCGAACTCGCGACCCCGACCTTGGCAAGGTCGTGCTCTACCAACTGAGCTATTCCCGCTCACGAGGATGAGAATTGTAACATGGGCAGCACCCGTGTCAAGCGCCCTGCGGCACTTGTGTAGCGAACAAATAAACTGTCCGGACTTGTAGCACGAGGTTTGTCCGGTTTTCATTAGGTATGGAAGGAGGTGCCTAATGAGACGGACGCAGTTGCTACAGGAGGTACGGAAGATGCGGTTTGAGGAAGCGTACGAGGGCTGGCAGTCGGGTCGGCTGACGCAGGAAGAGGCGGCCAGGCTCCTGGGGGTGTGTGACCGGACATTTCGGCGCTACATTGCCCGCTACGAAGAGGAGGGGTTGGAGGGCCTGGTTGACCGGCGTCTGAGGCAGGTCTCGCACCGCAAGGCGCCGGTCGATGAAGTGATGGCGCTGGTGGAGCGCTACCGTAGTCGGCAT